>NZ_JAYGHE010000036.1:0-30315 GCF_034931145.1 Nostoc sp. UHCC 0252
TAGTACTAGAGAACATTGATTTTACCTAACTCTAGTGAGAATAATTCTATGAAACTTACAAAATTAGCTGCGTCTGCACTTGCTGTTGCTTCCATTGTCCTCTCCGCAGGAATTGCTTCTGCTCAAACAGCCGGTACAAACGCTAATTATATTGGTGCTGGTGTTGCAGTTGGTGCAACCAGTGGCGGACAAGGAAACGATGAAGCACAAATAGGCGGTAATATTCAAGGACGTTATGCCGTTCCCAATGCACCTGTTTCAGTGCGGGGTTCTGTACTGTATGGTGGTGATGCTGCTGCAATTATGCCCATCGTGACTTATGATGCGCCGATCGCCAGAAATACTAACGTTTACTTCGGTGGTGGCTATTCTTTTGTAACTGACGAAGGTCAAAAAACCCCATTGGGCAATCGGAATTCACCTGTAGTCACCCTTGGTATTGAATCAGAAGTTAGCAATAATGTCATTGCTTATGGCGATACTAAATGGGGCATTGATGCCTACAGAAATAGTGATGCTGATGCTGTCAGCTTCCAAGCTGGATTAGGCTATCGTTTCTAGTTATTACGAGCTAGGAAACAGCTTATTCACAAGCTAAACGAATGATGTTTACCAGCCGTAATAGAATTTATCCTGTCATATCTGAGTATGAATGCTCAGATATGACACATTTTTTTAATCATTTTTATTTATGATTTTGATAACAAATTATATTGGCTATTATCAATAGTTTTTCTTAAAGTTAAATGACCAATTTTAAATATGCATAAAAGATATTACTCATGGAAAAGATTAATTCCATTCCAGAAATACTGGGTGAAACAACTGATGTAGAATCATGGCTAATTCGGGCTGGGCTAAGATTTTCAGACTTAGGTAACGATGCCGCCAGTATGGAAATCCGTAAGCAATGGCGAGAATATCAAGCCGCAGTTCAAAGATGCTGTGCAGTTTTACACCAACCACCGTCACGTGTTCAATTAAGCGGCGACTATGCCAACCTGAGAATACCTAATGGTGGATCAAGCAATTGTGGAATTAGTTGTCGAGTCATCCCAAGTACTTAGACTAGTTTTGTTGACTAGTTTTCATAAATTCGTAACATGATTTATAAAACAGATCCCCGACTTCGTATAAGTTGTTGGGGATCTGTAGCTTTCAACGATCGCAAATGCAAATCAAAAAAGCTTACTAGGATGGCATTACCGAGGTTTTTAAGTTAATAACAACTTAGAAATCCCAAGTCATTTATTACCGTTGCCGTTACTAGCATTGCCATTGCCGTGAATGACACGTTCGGCGAGTTTTTCGGGTACTTCCTGCAAATGATCGTATTCCCAGTGGAAGGAACCAACGCCGAGGGTGAGCGATCGCAATTCTACAATAAAGTTTTGCATCTCTGCTTGTGGCAAGTATGCCGAGACATTATCCCAGCCTTGCCAATCATTTTTGCCCTCATAGCCTAAAATTTGCCCCCGTCTACCACTCAATAGTTGCAGCACTTTGGAGGTAAATTCGCTCGGTGTAGTCACTTCTACCCGCAGAATTGGTTCTAATAGGGTAGGTTCCGCTTGGGGTATCCCCGTTTGCATTGCTAATCGCGCAGCTTGTTTAAATGCTTGTTCGGAACTATCAACGTTGTGATAGGAACCATTAGTCAAAGTTACCGCCAAATCCACTATTGGGAAGCCCAAAGGCCCATGTGTGAGAAATTCCCGCACGCCCATTTCCACCCCAGGAATGTACTGTTTGGGAACCACGCCACCGACAATAGTTTCATTAAAGTTGAAACCTGTACCGCGTGGTAAAGGCTTGATTTCGAGAAAAACATCACCAAACTGCCCGTGACCACCGCTTTGGTGTTTGTAGCGCCCATGAACTGAAGCCACCGTTTTGCGGATGGTTTCTTTGTAAGGCACTTGTGGCAAGTGGGTTGTCATCGGCAAGTTATATTTGCGGCGTAGTCTGTCTAGGGCAACTAGTAAATGAATCTCGCCTTGACCCCAAAGAATAACTTCATGAGTGTCGCCGTGTTGTTCCCAAGCAAGTGAACAGTCTTCTTCTAATAACTTGGCGATGGCACTGCTGAGTTTTACTTCATCGTTGCGCTTTTCTGGTGTAATGGCGAGGGCATACACTGGTTCCAACTCTACAGCTTTGGGTAATTTTATTGCCGCCTGCTGTTCTGTGGAGATTGTATCGCCTGTCTTGATTCCTTCTAAACGGCTCAATGCAACAATTTCACCGGCACTCACTTGGTTAACTATCTGCTGTTGTTGTCCCATGAGGCGGTAAATTCCACCAGTGCGAATGCCATTGAGGACAATGCCATCAGTTAATTTGCCCCGCCAAACACGCACCAAAGAAAGTTTGCCACCTTGGGGAGTGTAGTAAGTTTTTAATACCTGCGCTAGAGGTGTATCACCTTTGATGTTTTTTAAACGACGTTCTGCTGTGGCTTCTGGTTCGGGGGCTTCCCGTAACAAGGCTTCTAATAGAGGTCTAACACCATAATCTTGTTCTGCTACACCAAAGAAAACGGGCACTACTAAATCTGCCCCTAATTCCATTTTTAAATCTTTGAGAATTTCCTCTTGAGGAGGTTCGATATCTTCTAAAAGTTCTTCGAGTAAATGATCGTCAAAATTTGCTAGGGCTTCAAGCATTTCTGCTCGTGCTTTATGTTCTTCTTCTTTTAAACTTTCAGGGAAGGGAATGGGGTCAGCCGGTGCGCCTGGATGATATTGATATGCCTGTTCGCTCACCATATCGATAAAGCCGGTGAGTTGTTCCCCGTTCATGATGGGATATTGATGCGCTACCAGGGGACGACTAGATACTGCTTTCAGGGCGTGCAACGTTTCCAAAACATGAATATTTGCCCGATCCATTTTGTTAACGAAGACGAGGTGGGGAATTTCCCAATCGTCGAGGAATTTAAATAGAGGGGCAAGGGTGAGGACGCGATCGCGGATGGGTTCGCAAACTACAATTGCCGCATCCACTCCCATTAAAGCATTGTACGTTTCTTGAGCAAATTCTACGCTTCCTGGACAGTCAATAAAAGTGAAGCAAATGCCGTTATACTCAGTGCTAGCGGCGCTGACTTCTACACTCATCTGGCGATCGCGCGACTCGGCAGCACTATCTCCCACTGTATTGCTGTCTTTAATGCTGCCTTTACGAGAAATTGCCCCTGTGACAAATAACAAGCTTTCTAGTAAAGTGGTTTTTCCACTTAAATAAGGCCCGACAATTGCAACATTCCGCGAACCCGATTTTACTTTTTCGTTCATAAAATCCTCCTTGCGGTAAGTCTTTTATAACCGCATGATTCCGTATATATCAAGGGTTGAAGAAGAGTCCAGAATTCAGAATCGGCTAAACGCCCCGCTATCGCTAACAGGATTCATAAATCTTGACAGTAGCTAGTCCGTGAGCGTCTTAAACCAATTTATCCATTCACCAGTCGTACAAAATTCATTCTGAATTCTGACTCCTGACTCCTGAATTCTATTTAAAAAAAATGGTTCTCTGGAGTCAAAATTACCCCTTGTTTAATTTGTTATTATCCTTCTTTTAATCGAAAGTTAAAAAAATTGTAGCCTGTCGTAAGATTTAGCTTAATAAAAGTTAAACATCTCAAGTTTAATAGCGAATCTAAAAGTTTTGTAAATAAGTTTTTATGAAGTAAATTTAACTGAAAGTGTTGCGAATCAGAAAATCAATGACATTATCATTTTCCAAATATCCCATAGCAGGGTTAGTAAGTTTGACTTTGTTGGTTGTGAGCATTCCCTTACCGTCTCTTTCGCTCTCTCCCTCTGTCCCCTCAAGGGTGGCACAATCTAGTGGTAAAACAGCTATAGATTGGTTGAATCAAGGCTTACAGGCAATTCAGGCGGGGAAAGTACAAGATGCGATCGCAGCCTTTAAACAAGCAACCCAGTTAGATGCAGCATTAGCACCAGCGCACTATAATTTAGGGCTAGCATTGCGACAAACAGGACAATTACAACCCTCTGCGGATGCATTTTATCGAGCAACGCAAGCCGATCCTAAATTTGCTCCAGCTTTTGCTAATTTAGGTGGGGCGCTGTTAGAAGGCAATAATTTACAGCTAGCCAATGATTACTTACAACGATCATTGGAACTTGATCCCAAACTCGGATTTGCCCACTATAACTTAGGTTTGGTACGACAGCAGCAACGAGATTGCGAAGGAGCGATCGCATCTTTTAAAAAAGCCATACAATATAGCAAAAATGCACCAGAACCTCCTTACCATATAGGGATGTGTTATCTCCAGCAAGGCAAACTCGATCAAGCCAGAGATTCCTTTAATCAGGCATTAAAAATTAATCCCAAATATCCAGAAGCTTTCTACAATCTCGGTTCGATTTTGTTTCAGCAAAACAAGTTGCAAGAAGCATTAGAGGCTTTTAGAAAATCAGCCGAAGCTAACTCTAACTATCCTAATGCTTATTATGGTGCAGGGTTAGTTTTTATGCAGTTACAGCAATATGGAGATGCAGTACAAGTATTGCAATTTGCTAGAGATTTATATAATGCTCAGAAAAATCCTCAGTGGGCAAAAAATGCCGAGCAATTGTTGCAACAAGCACAAAATTTAAATTACCAACCTCGCTGAGGCGAAAAAACTTAATATTGCATAACATAAAACTATTGGGTTGACTCGCTGGTGTTGTCTGAACTAGTCCCGATTGGAAAAATGTACATGCAAAAGCGCCAGAAAAGTCGATTTTTATTTAGCGATCGCTGGCTTGATCGGCACTCAATTGTTCGCAACATGGAAGCCTTTCAAGACTTAATTGTGATTGTCTTGTGTTTGGGTTTATTCGCCGTCATGCTAATCCAATTATGGGGGATAGCTATCGCCCTCGTGCAGCCACTAGATTATAAACACGTGACTGCAAAAATACTATTTGTGTTAATTTTAGTCGAGTTATTCCGACTATTAATGGTCTATTTGCAAGAACATAGTATCTCTGTAGGAGTGGCAGTTGAGGTAACAATTGTATCTCTACTGCGTGAGGTAGTAGTTCATGGAGCGCTAGAAATGTATTGGGTTAATACCCTTGCAATTTGTGGTTTGTTGTTTGTTCTGGGTGGACTACTCGTGGTTTGTGCTAAAACTCCACACATGGATTGTATGAGTGCTAACACTAAGTTTTGTCCGGTTGTGTATAGAGGAGGCAGGGAACGGCAAAATGATGAGTTTGAATTCCAATATTCACGCCAATCTGATGAGAAGAAATGAAGTATAAAGGTAGGGGCACAACAATGTTGTGCCCTTACTCACTTCACGCAATGCTTTAAAGTAATGAGTAAGGAGTAATGAGTAATGAGTGGATGAAAAATGGGTATTTACTCATTACTTATTACTTATTACTCCTTACTTATTACTCATTACTCCTTCTTAAGAGCGCCTTTAGATCGGTGAGGATGTCAAGCTCTAGTAATGGAAAAACGAGATTGAATCAGGCTGAGATAATTGGAAAGCGATGTCTACGACGGGCTACGCCTACGCACTGAATACTATAACCTATACCCGCAAGGTACTTCCGACGTATTGAAATATACTCTTTTTGGAAGATGAATCGCTCTTTAAGGGTGAGTATAAAGTTAATTAGAACTTCTAATAGAGAATCAAGCAATGGCTACAAATACAGGTAACGGACAGTCTCAAACAGCGATTAGCGATTTGGAATACGATTTTGTCACCGTGTTGCACAACAAAGCTGAAGCCGTTAAAGCTTACGACACCTACATCAAAGATGCAGAGCAAGTAGGTTCTCAACCTTGTGTAGAGTTGTTCCAAAAATTGCGTCAATCTGATATTGAACACGCACAAGAGATTCGCCAACATCTACAACAAGTGCTACAACACGGTAAGATGTAACCCAGGTTTTTAACCGCGTAGGCGTAATAAAAAAAGCAGATGTTAACAATCATCTGCTTTAATGAAAAATCCATTATTTTATTTACTTGGACACTAACTGATTAACTGGAGCAATCCCAGCCAAATCTAAAATTGGTGCGATCGCATCTTCCCGCTTCACTGCCATCAGATGGACACCTTGACATAATTGCCGCGCTATCTGCACTTGTTCGGCGGCGATTTTCATTCCTTCCTCAAAAGGGTCTTTGGCTTTTGCCAATCTATCAATAATATGTTGGGGAATATTTACACCCGGAACACATCTATTAATAAACTGGGCATTTTTTGCCGATTTCAACAGAAAAATTCCTGCCAAAATCGGTTTTTTATAGCCAGATGCAATGGTATCCATAAACTTTTCTAGGCGCTCAAAATCGGTAATTAACTGACTTTGAAAGAACTGCGCTCCGGCTTCGATTTTGCGTTCAAATCGACTTTGCAAACCCGACCAACTTTTACATTGCGGATCTACTGCTGCACCAACAAATAAATCCAATGCTCCATCAGTCAAGGGTTTCTCGTTACTATCAACACCTTGATTCATCTTCCGAATTAGTTGCAGCAGTCGCACCGCTTCTAAGTCAAACACTGCTTTAGCATCTGGATGATCGCCTGCTTTTACTGGGTCGCCAGTCAAAGCTAAAATATTACGAATACCTAAAGCATGAGCGCCCATTAAATCAGATTGTAAAGCAATGCGGTTGCGATCGCGGCAAGCAACTTGACAAATCGGCTCTATACCATTTTGTGACAAAATCACCGAGGCGATTAACGAAGACATCCGTAACACTGCGCGGCTACCATCAGTAACATTGACAGCATGAACCCTTCCCTTAAGAGTCGCCGCCATTTGAATCATGTGCGCTGGATTTCCCCCTTTCGGGGGTGCTACCTCCGCAGTAACTAGAAATTCACCTGCTTGTACAGCTCTACGGAAGGCTGTGGGGCTATGGGTGTAATGCATAAAATTAAGAATTTCAATTTCTTAAATGGTATAGCAAATCACACCTAAAAGTGAAAGCTTAGAGAGGAAGGGAATAGCCTAAAGCAGCTTTTACTTGTGATAAAGTTTGATTTGCGATCGCTCTAGCTTTTTCCCCTCCATCCCGCAATACAGACTCCAAATAGCCTTTGTCTGCCGTTACCGCCTGATATTTTTCTTGAATTGGTTTCAGGGACTCAATAACTGTATCCGTGAACAATGGCTTGAATTGTCCCCAGCCCATATCCTGACACTCAACTGCGACATCTTCCTTTTTCTTCCCAGACAGCAATGTATACAGCGTCAACAAATTATTACACTCTGGACGCGCTGGATCGTCGAAAGTCAACCCACGAATCGGATCGGTTTTGCAACGCTTAATCTTATATTGAATCTGATCTGGTGAATCAAGCAAACTGATTCGGCTTAACTCCGAAGGATCGGACTTTGACATTTTGCGTGTACCATCTGCTAAACTCATCACCCTTGCCCCTTCTTTACGAATCAAAGGGTCTGGTAACTTCAGCACGGGCTGATCTGGTTTACCAAATTGGTGGTTTAACCGAGCGGCAATATCTCGTGTCAATTCCAAGTGCTGCTTTTGGTCTTCACCCACAGGCACTTTATCCGCTTGGTAAAGCAAAATATCAGCCGCCATCAAAACAGGGTAATCCAATAAACCTGCACTCACATTTTCTCCCTGCTTTACAGCCTTTTCCTTGAACTGGATCATATCTTGCAGCCAGTTTAGAGGTGTAATGCAGTTGAGCAACCAAGTGAGTTCACTATGGGCCGAAACGTGAGATTGTACAAAAATGGTGGAGTGATTTAAATCAAGACCACAAGCTAGATACAGAGCAGCCAGAGTATAGGTATCAGCTGCCAACTGTTTTGGGTCATGTGGTACTGTAATCGCGTGCAAATCAGCCACAAATAGGTAATTTTCGTATTCGCTCTGACCTTCTACCCAGTTACGAATAGCTCCCAAGTAGTTACCGAGATGGTAATTGCCGGTTGGTTGAACTCCAGAAAGAACACGTTGCTTGCCCATAAATTCCAACTTAGTTATCTCAAATCCGCGCTATATAAAAGTGGCGATGTCTAGCGACAAGTCGCAACTTTTAGAGACGCTATGCGTAACTTGCTTCTCGCGTCTACGCAAAACTCATTTAATTTTGACATTTTCCAGGTCAACTCGCCGTTACCAAAATTTAAGTTTTTGTCAGATTCAGCAGCACTAGTCTGTGAATTTTAAGTTAATTTTTCTACCCTAGTGAGTCTACTGATGAAAGCTTTACTACTCTGCTCCCATAATGAAATGGCACTAAGTAGATTGGGTGTCGAGTACAGAGTGAAGAAAAAATAGAAGTAAGTGCAAACATCAATAGATATTGCTACTTAAGTATTTTTAATTATTTCTGTATAAATAGCATCGATAAACCAACTTGACTGCTAAAGCTTTTCTCACACTGCTCTTTGCCGCCCCTTGTGTTTGAAGATGCTTTTCATACTTTTATGAAGCGAATTGTGCCAAGATATCTCTGTGGTATTAAGGGCAACAGTGAGTGTTCTACTGTCCGCGAGCTTAACTGCGGCAAGGATGTGGTGCATTTCTATTTTGAAGTTTAAGGACGTTAGAAGACTATATGAAGCAGTACTCTCAACTCACGATTATTTCTTACATAGTAGGCCCTACTTTGATCGTGCTAAGTCATTTAGGATCGCTACTCATTATTGTTACTGGCTTATCGTGGGGTGCTGCCTTGTGGGCCGTGTTGTTATATGTAATACGAATGCTTGCAACTACTGGTATCTACCATAGGCTACTTACGCACAAGAGCTACCAGGCTCCGACTTCAGTTCTCTGCGTTGGAAGCATCGTAGCTGCTTCAGCTGGACAGATGGGGCCAAGTTGGTGGAAAGCTCACCACGTAGCTCATCATCAATACTCAGACCAAGAACAAGATCCTCACTCCCCTTATTTGCCTTTTAAGGGAATCAAAGGATTCTGGTGGTCTCAAGCTGGATGGTTATTCTCCTCACAGTTTTTTCCCTCGAAACTTCCCGCCGATGTTGAGAGTAATTTGGTTTTGAAGATTATTGATCGTTTGCACTTCATTCCTACCGTTGCTCTCGGTGCTATCTCATACTACATTGGTGGAATTGAATATCTCGGCGCTTTTTTCCTCAGCACGACTATCCTTTTCCACGGTGTCGCCACCGTCAATTCACTCAGCCACCTACTGGGTGAGCAACCCTTCACAACCAACGACCATAGTAGAAACTCTTGGCTTGTGGCATTTCTGACTCTGGGTGAAGGCTGGCATAATCTTCATCATGCATTCCAGTCGTCAGCCCGACATGGCATCACTGTGCGAGAGGGACAGATTGGTTATCTTCCAGACCCAACATTTTGGTTTATCAGAATGCTTGAGTTCTTGAAGCTAGCATCAAAGGTGAGAGTACCTTCTGAAAAAGAACTTCTTACCCGCGCCAGAAACCGACAATCTCAGAACTTAGTGGTCAAGGTTGAAGCAAAAACATTGGTATGAATTTTCTGATTAACAGATTGGTTGAACTATAGCGGTTCTTTACCTGGCGAGGTAAGTAGTCGACAAAATTAATTATACAATGTCATTGCGATCGCCCTTCGGTTTCCGCAGGCTATGGAGCGATCGCAATGACTGTAAATATTTTTGTCTTATTACTTATACCAATTTGAAAAAAAGAATACGACAGATGGGTAGGGGCACAACATTGTTGTGCCCTTATGAATAATTGATGTGTCACAAACATTATTTGAATTGGTATTACTCTAGCTTTATGCGGTTAAGAATGAACCATCAAAAATTGACCGTTCCCATTATATTCCCCGTCGCAACTAGCAAAATTTCGAATAAACCATATCAAATAAAACCTCCATATTCGGCGAAACTTGGCATAGTCCATGCCATAGTTCAATGTTTTTATTGTTGCCTGGTTGTCGTCAAAATTTTGTAACCAGTTAGCTAGTGTTTTAGAGTAATTAGAGCCATTGAGATACCATCTTTGAATTGTTTTGAGGTCTTCTTTATGGCTAGGAACTGCATCGTAATTCCAGTACCGACCGTGCGGAAAAATATATTTGTGGGTGTAAACGCTAGACATATTGTTAGGGATGCGGACTGTGATGATGTGAATAAAAACTTTGCCATCATCCTTCAGAAACGAAGCTAATTTTTTAAAGGCTCCCGTTAAGTTCCCAACATGACAAAAAACACCAATCGAGAGGATTTTATCAAACTTCGTCTCGAAATTTGCATTATTCAAATCACCTTCATATAGGGTAAACCGATCTGAACTGAGATAACTCTCAGGATCTTGCATTTTGCGGCGTATATATTCACATTGCTCGTGGCTCAAATTAAGACCCGTAAATTTGACATTGGGAAACTTAGAAAGAATGTAATTAGGAACACATCCCCACCCACACCCAAAATCTAAGATATTATCTCCATCCTTGATGTCTAGCTTTTCAATCACATCATCAATCATGTGCATCTGAGATTGCTCAAGGTTTAATGCTCCTTTTTCCCACAATCCCATGCTGTACTTAGGATAAATGAGTTTCCCGTCCCCCAACATAGTATTCAGCATGGCTTGAGGTAAGTCGTACTGAATTTTCATTAGTTCTCGCGATCCTTCAGCGAGATGATCAGTTTCTTTTAATACCCATTCATAAGGTGCTAAGAGGGATGGTAAATACTGAAAGAAAATTGGCATACAGGTATCGAAAAGCGATTCTAAAACAGAATCAGGAACTTCTAATCCGTTGATATAAGCTTCTGCCACTGCCATCTGAACTGTATTAACTACTTCAACGGCTCCACGAGTTGCTTGGTATGCTAATGGAGTTTTAATATTTATATCTCCCACAATAGGGATATGCTTTTCTATTTCTTGCAGCAGAGTATCAGCAGTCATAATCATACTCCTCAAAGCATTGCAATCAGGCTAGATGAGTATAATCATTAGATTTTTTTAGTTTTATAAGACTAAAATGCAAGAAGTTTTAACATACATTTATAAATGTTTTTGAAGATACAATACGAAATTTAGTCGAGATATAATTTGGTTGGCTAAATATTTCTTGATGTTTGCAGATACATCCTAGCTGAGTAGCTGAATTATCATACATCTTTTTGCCTTTTTGAAACTATTGCATCTGAGAACTTCTACCCAAGCAAATTACAACGAAATTTTTAAATTCGATTTACCCTTCTGCTAAACCTACCTGCCCTCCAATTAACCCTAGAAACCCAGTTCCAAAGTGCTGAATCTCCAAAAAGCTTGCTTGCTCAGGTGAGGTTTTATAAATCCGAAATGTCTTCATAATTCCCAAGGTGGCAGCGCTTTCTAGAGGCCCAACAAAGCTTATATCACGGTCGAGAAAATATGTTTGATTAGCCCATTGAGCCATCTGATTTGCATTCAAAAAGTAGCAGCCTGAATGAGGATTGAGGGCACGACGAAAGGTAATTGGTGCATTCAGGATTGTACCCTTTAATTCCTGTTGTTCTTGCACATTTTGAAAGGGGGCAGTTACTCGATAAGCCAAATCCCCATCAATGTAAGCTTTGTGAACCAAACCGTGGGCGGAGACTTCATAACGATTTGGCTGGAGTAAATTTAAATCACCTGCTTGTTGGGTAAACCAATTTAATTTTATAAAAAACCAAGGGTCATAGATAATTAGATCATCTTCAAGGAAGCAGTAGTAATCATATTGTCCGAGACATCTTTGCAGAACAGCTTGGCACTCAAACCCCAAAAGTAGAGGTTCTACATTAGTAGAATGATGCTGATATAACTGGGATGGTAAGGGAAGCTGATTTAGAAGATGATTATCTTTGGTTGTACAAATAACAATATCTAGTTCGTGCGATTGGGGTTGGTTAGCAGGGAAGGCTATTCGTTGAGCAATATTGATGATCTTTTGAGATTTGCCAAATAATTCGTGTAAGGTGGTAATGCTTTTAGTTAACGCCTGCAAGCGAGGTTGTGGGTCTTTGCGTTGGGAAGCATGACTACCTTGATTGCTAGGTTTAAAAAAATGGGCAATGGTAAAAAGAATTCGCATTTTAAATATTTGTCATTTGTCATTTATCATTCGTCATTTGTCATTATTTATTGACCAATAGCTAATATACTCCTTACAAAATTCGTTCTTTTCAGGGTTATATTTGCACCTTTGCTTGAGGCAAAAAATATTTATGCAAAAGGCTAGTGACCAATGACTAATGACATCTAATTTTTACCAAATCCTTTAGAAACCGAGGGCTTTTTGAAACTATTAGCATTTTTACCAGCGAACATCCATTGCAAATGCAGTGGTAACAGTTTGGCTAAATCATAATGTTTCAGAATTGTCTCTCGCGCATTCGCCCGAATTGCTTTCATCTCTTGAGGATTATTCAGCGCTTCTTCAACCCGATTAGCAATATCCTGGGGAGAAAAGAAATCTACTAGTAGTCCATTTACCCCATCTTTTATCACTTCCAATACTGGCGAAGTCTTAGAAGCTATTAACAAACATCCTGCTGCCATTACTTCTAACATTGACCAGGATAAAACAAAAGGACGAGTTAAATAAATATGAGCAGAAGAAGCTTGCAAAACCTGAAGGTACTCATTGTAAGGTAGCCTATCTGTAAAGTGCAGCCTTGATAAATCTAAAGATGATTCTAATTTTTCTAACATTAATTTTTTATAAGTCTGACCATCGGGGAGATTCTTTCCATAAGCCACCCTATCTTCTCCTACAACTACTACATGGCATTTAGGTCTTCGCTGTTGAATTAGCGCTACCGTTTCCATAAACTGCGGAAATCCTCTATAAGGTTCCATCCCTCGTCCCACATAAGTTACCAATTCTTCGACGTGGGAAAGATCAAGATTTATTCTTGGTAAAACTAATTTTGCATCTGGTTTGGGAACAAAATATTTGGTATCAACACCATCATGAAGGACAGTGATTTTGCTATGATATTCTTTAGGAAACTGCTGACGCTGCCAATTTGTGGGAGAAAGACCGCGATCGCAGCTATATAAATCAGTCAAAATCGGCGTATTTTTGACGCGGATACGGCATTCATCATCAGCATTTAGTGGTTCATTAGGATCAAAATCTGCATCAGAACCGTGAGCGTGATAAAACCACTCGAAATAACACAATAATTCTGCTTTCGGAAAAACATCTTTCATAAATAAAGTCGGTCCCCAACCAGAATGGCCATAGACTATATCTGGAACGAAACCTTCAGCTTTTAATTTTTCGGATACGCGATAGACAGCCTGCGCGGTAAGAACAGCATTTTCCAGGCTGCGAACGTAATGGTGGGTTTGGGGAGCAGCTTCACGAGAAGGAGTATAAATAGCTTTAAAAACGCCGGGTATTTCGCCTTCTCGACGATTTGTTCCAAAGACAACTTGGCAATTAGGATCTTTACCCAAAACTATTGCTAAGTTGCGAAATTGCGAGGGAAAATTGGGATGTAAAAATAAGATTTTCATTGGAATAATCTTGATTAATTTATTGCGAGATAAAATAAATTAAGACAATCTTTTTAAGATTATAAGATTATTTCTCAAGATTTTGAGCAAGTAAATTTAGGTAAATGGTTGTCAGTAAATGCGAGAATAATCGCAAATTCGTGTTATTACAATGAAATTTATTGGCATTGATTTAGGCTGGCGATCGCAACCAAGTGGACTATGCTCTTTAGAATGGATAGATGGACAACTGCAATTACTCGATCTAGATCGCAAAGAAGCCATTGCAGACATCCTCACCTGGATTGATCGCAGCGTCCAACCAGACGAACCAGCCATCATCGCCGTAGATGCACCTACCCTCATACCCAACGCCACCGGAAGCCGCCTCCCTGACAAACTCACCCACAAATACTTCGGTAAATATCATGCAGGCTGCTACCCAGCTAATCAAAACTTACCCTTCGCCGATCGCACCATCAACTTTGGCTTAGAATTAGAATCACGCGGTTTTGCCCACGCCCCCACCATAGAACCGCAAAAACTCAGCAGATATCAAATAGAAGTCTTCCCCCACCCAGCAATCGTTAACCTATTCAACTTAGAACGCATCCTCAAATACAAAAAAGGAAGACTCAGCGATCGCCGCCTAGAACTAATCAAACTCCAAAATTATCTTCTCGATATCCTCCCCTTTCTTTCTCCTCCTCTGCGCCCTCTGCGTCTTGGCGGTTCGTTCCTCCTAGAAATCCCCACCACAGGCGCAGCCCTCAAAGCAACCGAAGATAAACTAGATAGCTTAATTTGCGCTTATGTTGCAGCTTATTGGTGGTATTGGGGAGAACAACGTAATTTAGTATTAGGCGATCGCACCACTGGCTACATTGTCATCCCTCAGAGAATATTATCCTAAAATTGTAATATCTTAAGATTTAACTCAAAGAGGTTTTATGCAAAGAGTTAGTTCTAATTTGAGTTTAAAAGAGCTTTATGAAATTGATGAGCATCTCTGGTTAGAGGAAACAATCAAATTATTGAAAACTAACCATTTAGAAGAATTAGATTTAGAAAATTTAATTGAGGAGCTAGAAAATTTGGGTCGTAGAGACAAAGCCAAGGTTGCTAGTTTATTAGAACAAATTATTAGACATCTTTTGCTACTGCAATACTGGACAGAGGAACCTCAATATAATTCTGGACATTTGAAAGCAGAAATTAGAGGTTTTAGGAATCAATTAAAACGTAACTTGACAACGAATTTATATCAATACTTAGAAAATGAATTAGCATCAATTTATGAGGATGCTTTAGGATATGTAGTTGAGAAAACCGAAGGTAAACTCGATAATTTACCTCGATATTCTACCTATACCTTAGAACAGCTACTAGATATTAATTATCTACCTGAAAATGTGTAAAACAAAAAGCCATGCCTACGGCAGCAAGCTACGACGCAATTAAATTTCTTATTTTATCTGGTTTTTAGCCAGATAGTGTTCATCAAGAGCGCGTCTTAGCATCATTTTTATCACAGCTTCACGGCTAATATTGAGTTCGGTTGCCATTTTGTCGAGTTCGTTGAGCATCGGACTAGGAATTTCAAGGTTTGTTGTGACTATATCCTGTCGTCTTCGTGAGGTCATTTGACGAGGTGTTCCGACTCTGGTTGTCGTGGAGTCAAAATAACGATCAACCACTTCCTCTCCCTTCGCAATTTTTTCTTCAAGTTCTTTAATAGAAATATTGTTCATAGATTTCTCTCTCCCGTTTCGTACTTTTCCAATAAGTAATTAACCAAATATATTCCCCTTCGCCGTCATAACGAACTTCGTAAATGACCGACAAAAGGGTGTTTCCCAGAAATCCAATAGCAATAAATTGTTCTGGATCATCTCGTTTGATTCGTTCTACATAGTCGCCTGCCAAAATAGTAGCGGTTTCTTCTAAAGAATATCCCCTATTTTGCTTAAGAAGCTGACTTTTATGATTATCCCAGTCAAATCGCATTTCTCTTATAATTCCTCATCATTCTAGCAACAGTTATTTTTGAGATGTGACTGCATCGCACAATAAAAGGCGTTGCTCAATTTAATTCAGCAACGCCTATTCTTGAGTATTTATTAACTACTCAGCACTCTTATTCTGCCCAAGCAATCAACCTTGGTTCGTAAGGAGTAGCCAGATTTTGATTTTTCGGCAATACACGCAAAGACAAGCCTTGTAAACCAGAAGCCGTATAAGTAATATTACCCGTGTAAATACTTAATTCTTGTGAATCCTCACCTTGGTAATCCATCACCACTGTTACAGCGTTGACAATTTCACCATTGGCATCGATCGCACCTTGATATAACTCTACCTGCACATCATCATTCGTCAAAGTTGCTAAATCAACTTTGGCTTTGACAGCAACGGTTTGGTTAACCTCAATGTCTGAAGCTGCCGATACATCAACATCTTTGATTCTGATGTTGAACCACTGTTCGCCCAGTTTTTCTTTCCAAGCGGCTAGTTCTTTAGCTGGGGCATAGTTATTAACAGTCAGGGTATGATAGCGATCGCTAGCTGGGAAATAAGCCCGTTGTGCATATTCTCCCACCATCCGCGCTGTATTAAAGAAGGGACAATTCAACCGAATTGCATCCTTCATTTTGGCAACCCACGGACGAGGCAAGCCATCAGTATCTCGGTGATCGTAAAATAACGGTACAACATCCTTCTCTAACAATTCATAGAGAGCATTTGCTTCTACTTCATCTTGATAGTTAGGATCGTCGTAATTCTCCCCATGTCCAATCGCCCAACCTGTGCGGACGTAATCAGCTTCATCCCACCAACCATCTAGTACACTTAAATTTGGCAAGCCATTCATTGCCGCTTTCATACCGCTAGTACCAGAGGCTTCCCGTGGACGACGCGGTGTATTTAACCAGATATCGCAACCCGCAACCATCAACCGGGATATGTGAATATCGTAATTGGGGACAAAAACGACCTGCTTTTCTAAGTTCTGTTCGCGGATAAAGTGATTGATCTCGCGGATGAGTTCTTTACCTGGAATATCCTTCGGATGTGCTTTACCGGCAATCACAAATTGCACTTTCCGGTCTTTGTTAGCCAGCAGAAGCCGCTTAATGCGATCCAAATCACGCATCCAGAGGGTGGCGCGTTTGTAGGTTGCAAAGCGACGGGCAAAACCAATGGTAAAAGCGTAAGGATCTAAAACTTCTTGAGCTTGGATAATTTCGGAGGCGGAAGCGCCGCGATCGGTTAAATGCTTGACTAAATGCTCCCGCACATACAAAATCATATCCAAGCGACAGCGTTCGTGATTGCGCCACAGTTCTTCATCGGGTATAGCGTCCATCCGCTCCCACAATGGGCTATCTGGTGGTGCTGATGACCAATTTGGGCCGAGGTAGCGATCGTACAACTCTTGGGTAGATTTCGCCACACAACTGCGAGCATGGACACCATTAGTAATTGCTGCGATCGGTACTTCCTCTACTGGCACATTTTTCCACAAGCCTTGGAACATTTGCCGCGACACTACACCGTGCAGTTGTGCTACACCGTTAGAAAATGTTGCCATCTTCAGCGCCAGCACCGCCATACTGAAAGGCCCAGATAAATCGCCTGTATTCTCACGCCCCAATCCTAAAAATTGCTCTTTGGGCAACCCAAATATCTCTGCGTAGTACCCCAAGTAGTGCAGCATTTTGTCGGGAGAGAACAAGTCAATTCCCGCCGGTACTGGTGTGTGGGTAGTAAAGATGTTGCTCGAAGCCACCACCTGTTTAGCTTGGGGATAATTCAGCCCTTCTTCCTGAATCAGCAAGCGGATGCGTTCTAGGGCAGAGAAGGCGGCGTGTCCTTCATTCATGTGGTAGGCGGTGACTTTCAGCCCCAAAGCTTTGAGCATTTGCACACCACCGATCCCCAGCATGATTTCCTGGTGGATACGCATATCGATGTCGCCACCATACAACTGATCTGTGATGTCGTGGTCGTAAGTGTTGTTGGGTTCAATGTTGGTGTCCATCAAATACAGGGGAACCGTTCCTACCTGTACGCGCCAAACTCTGGCATAAACCTTGCGTCCTGGATAATCTACCGCAATCTGTAGTTCTGAACCATCGGCATTGCGCTCTAGATGCAAGGGCATATTATAGAAATCGTTGAGCAGATAGCGTTCTTGCTGCCAGCCATCTGCATTGAGGTATTGGGCAAAGTAGCCTTGCTGATACAGCAAACCTACACCCACAAGCGGTAGCCCCAAGTCACTAGCAGATTTGAGGTGATCCCCCGCCAGAACGCCCAAGCCGCCAGAATAGACGGGTAAACAATCGACAAGCCCAAATTCCGCCGAAAAATAGGCGTAGCATTCTTTTGGTTTATCTTCCCGTTGTTTTTGATACCAAGTGCGCTCTTGCAAATATTCGTCTAACTGACGGTCAGCCCGATCCATTTGCGCTAGAAAGCCTTCATCTTCGACAACTTCCAAGAGCCGCGCTTGAGAGATAGTACCGAGCATCAACACTGGGTTGTGATGGCTAGACTCCCACAAGTCAGAGTCTAAGCGACGAAATAAATCTTTGCTCTCAACGTTCCAATCCCAGTGCAAGTTATATGCTAGCCGCCGCAATGGTTCGAGTCGCGGCGGTAGTGAAGGGGATACGTTAAATGTGCGAATTGGCTGCATAGGTTGGCAAAACTCCAAGTTTAGTTATGGTTATTGTTTACTGTCTTTACCAATGTTGCCAATTCTTTATACTGTAGTTTGTAAAGAAGCGATGACTTTGTTAAGCATTGAGAATTCTTTTTAACATCTTTGCTAAAGTTTACACCAAGGTGTTTCTAATTCTATGCCTTACTCTCAGCCATGTACTTGGTATATTAAGATTTAATCATTGAGTGGCATATATCACTTAAAAAAATTTAGTTTTGAATAAATAATTTATATTTATTTTAGTATTGATTCCGGGGATCGCTTCTATGGTCTTGGCTAAGAGTGAAAATTGTTCATAGCTGTTGCCAGGAAGATTAAATTTTTAATTATTTTTTAATAAAATTGTACTGAGAAAGAAGCAGTGATGATTATTCGGTTAAGGTTCATTCAACAAGATGCGACACCGATAGCGTACCCCTACGGGAAAGCAAGCTACGTGTAGCGTCTCTTTGAGAGCGTCACAGCCCGTCCTAGACATCGCTTAAAATATAGATTGTGTAAAAATAATACCAAGTAGTTAACTAGGAAAAGGAATGCCTGCGGCGGGCTATGCTTACGCTAACTACTTGGTATAAATTTTTGGTATTAAATCAGGAAAATAACTTCTTAGCGTTAGCGTGTTATTTTACGCGCCTAGTGAAGGTTGATCTTTAGTATTTTTTGTCATCGACAAAGCTACAGCAGCTGCATAAGCAATCTCCGCAGCCATTTGATAAGCAAGTTTGATACTCGATGAAGCGTCCTTGGCTTTAGGAGAGACGGAAGCTTTTTTTCGGCGCGACTCTTGTTTGACATCACCCGCTACAACGGCTCGCTGTAAAATGATCCAGGCATCTAGGTCTTCTGAGTCATAATTACTTTGAAGTTGCGATCGCAGTTGTTCTTCGGCTACAACACTCAGATAGCCGGTAGTTAGAGCTTCTTGAACAATTTCTTTAATTAAAGCCATAATTTTAACCAAGTGTGTGAGTTAAAACCGATACCTCAATGCGGGCATTTGAATCTGGTTTTGTGAACTTTTCCTAGAAACTAAGCTAAGTTTTAGTTTTCCTTCAATAAAATTTATAATGAATAGCACCAACCATGCATCACCCGCTTGGCTCACCCGAATGGGTGATTTATAAACTTTTAGATATTTTTAGATATAAGTAATAGGAAAATTTTGAGCTTTTGAACGAAGAGGGTTTCATAAGTATAGTAGATATCATTGTGAGTTTAACACTCAATCATAAAATCATAGAAAAAATGTAAAGTTACACACTTAATGGCGATTTATTTAAATGTAAAATGGCTACCCGCAGGCTATTATTTTTACGTGAATCAAGCACAAATCTATATATAGTTTGTACGGGGTTATAAAATTATTTAAAAGTAGCGATCACAACATAAAAAAGTTAGCGAATTTACAATATTTTCATCAATAAACAACTTGGCAATCAATTGATTTATCGCAAGTGTCCCATAAAAAATAAAATGTGTTATTGTTAAAAGCAACTGTTATAAAAAATGATTCATGTAATTACAAGCATGAATTTGCTAGTCTGTAAATCATTCGTGTGCAACATGATTGGAGCAGCATACTCTAGAAATTCGTTGCAAGAAAGCCGTCATAGCAGTCGGGGAAGCGCTTACTTGTTTGCACCGATGGTTAACTTCAATGTGATGGCTGATGTCGGAGATAATCCACCTTAATTGAGTTTTATTGGGGCAAGATACCCAGAAAAGTCCAATAATAATTACATTGTTGTACTAGGCAGAAATTTTATCTAAATTTTTGAATATAGTCTAGTCAAATGTATTTTCTGTTGCAAAATAGCTTGTATAACCGAGTTGTTTTAAAAGGCTAAAATTGCCTAAGAGGAAGTAGCCTCGATGTCTAACAACTCTATCCCTACTTACGTAACAAGCTTTGCAAATCTCCTGAATAACCAAAAATTTATCCATTAGACTATTAAATTGTCTGATATTTGACCCTGCAATGCACTAAGGTCGTTTGATTAATTGATTTGCTGAAAAGAAGCAAAGTTTTTACGTACCTTGACTGGTGCAAAACCTTCTAACGACTCAATGCACTTTTGCATATCAATTGAGAAATTTTATACACCTTAGTTCAGGAGTTGCTCAGGTAGTCAAAGCTAGAATATAAGTTTTCCAAAGTTGGAAAACCATCTAAAAGTATGGATAAATTTTGGTAATAATGCCGATCCATAAAATGTATTAATAAATACATTTTTTTGGTACTAGCAGAATATTAGGATACAAGCAAAACAACTTTCAACACTGCTAACAACAATTAATCGAAGAGATATGTAGCCATGCATAACGAGCAATATTTTTCAAAATTGCAGCGCGTGCAAGAACTTTTTTTGACTACTGTGTTAGGGGATATTCCGACACTTATTCTGGGGCCAAAATTACGTAATTTAGGATACAGGAGGATTTTTGCCCAAATAGGTAGCCCAGTTTATATCCAAAATGGCGTTGAATTTAACGGTGCTTCTTGTATTGAGATTGGTAGCGGAGTATATATTTTTAAGGGTGTGCGGTTGGATGCTAGAGGAAACAAAAATAATAGAATTCATCTAGGAAATAGAGTAGCTATTGAGCGTAACGTTGATATAGGGTGTTTGGAAAATACGCATATACATATTGATGAAGACACCTTCATTGCTCCCAATGTGTGTATTGCAGGGCCAGGAGACATTAAAATTGGTAAACACTGCATGATTGCCGCCCACTCAGGCATATATGCCAATAATCATAATTTTGCCGATCCGATGGAACCGATTAAATACCAAGGTGTTACTCGCAAGGGAATTGTGATTGAAGATGATTGTTGGCTAGGGCATGGAGTAACGGTATTAGACGGCGTTACCATCGGCAAAGGCAGTGTTATTGGTGCAGGAACAGTTGTAAATAAAGATATTCCTCCTTTCTCCATTGCTGTCGGTATACCTGCACGAGTCATCAAAAACCGAATTGACCAAGACCTAGCAAAAGTTCAAACTGAGAAATAGAGTATGGGGCATTGGCATTGGGCATGGAGCATAGGGTATAGTAGCTATCTCCTGTAACCTTTTTGAAGAAACTTTTGCCGTCAGTCAACGTCACGAACTGGAGTAACCAACCTCTGAGTTATTTCTTAAGGGCATCTAAAAGTCAGACAACTGACATTTTTCACCATTCTGAATAACCATAGGTTAGATACTGCTAGTCCCTAATCTTAAAGTGTCCAGTTCCAAGTCCCCAGAGTCCTCTAAAAAAGAGACGAGATTTGGGTAATATAAAGTAGCTATCTTTTCTGCACGGCAGATCCTCAAAGAAAAGCTTTCTTTGTTTTACCCCTTGGAGATATTTCTATGCTGACTTTAAAAATCGCTGTTTATATTGTTGTTGCCTTCTTCGTAACTATCTTCATCTTCGGATTTTTATCGAACGATCCCGCTCGTAACCCCGGCCGTCGGGACTTAGAGTAAAAGGGCGATAAATTATCCGCGACTTTGGAAGGCGGAAAATACTAAACGCCACGGAAACTTACTAAGGGAAAGTTAGTAAGTTTCTTCCTCCAGGTAGCTTGCTGTAGGTAGCAGAAGGCAACAGTCGGAAGGCAAAATGTATAGTTTACCCTTCCGTCCGTCATTTGGCTGTTTGTTAGCCCGATTTTGCTCACTTATGCTTCATCCAGTTCTGCCACCCGATCCGCCTCCTATCCTCGAATCTGTACAACCTGTAAATCCCGCCTCATCTGCTAGTCATACAAAGTTTCTTTCATCTGTAGAAACCGGAATACAGGAAATAGACAAATCCAAGCAGTCTAAGGATTTGTCTCAGTTGGCAATTGCGGGTGACACCAAGAGTAATTCGCCATTGCCAACTCTAATAAACTCAACTCAGGATAACTTGATAGTTCCTGAAACCTCCTCTGTACCTCATCCACCAGAAACCTTCCCACCAGAAATTTCCCCCATCACCCACTCTGGAAGTGCTGCATTGGGGCGATCGCCGGTTGTTGGTTATCCCACGCAGGAAGTTAAAACTTCTACCTCTAATGTCGAAGATACAAAAGAGACTAGTCCGAGCGTCGAAGGGCGCAGTTCAGAACTTCTCCTAAGAGCAGCGTTACGCAAAGGGAAGGCGAAAATAGAAGCCACTGCATTACCAAAAAAAGTTGTAGCGGAAGCTTCCCTAGATGCAAAACGTGAACCCTCTCAAAAACTTGATGAGCGATATCTGACAACGAGTCGCTTTGCGTCTACGCTAAATCTCAACTCTAGTAGTGGAGAAAAACAAAGCTTTTTGAACTCTCCTAGTTTTAACTATAGAGTTTCCCCTAATCCTCTCGTTGCCCAATCTCCGCCTCCTGTTAAAATTGCCCCAACTGTCCCAAACAGCAACGAGTTAGTCGAATCCAAGGCGGAAATTTTAGCTAGGAAGTTAACTCAACAAAAACAGCAAAGTGATATTACTGCAAAACAGTCTCCAAAAGAAGACAATATCTCTGTATCTGCTGCTGATCTTGCACCGAGTTCTCAATCAGTACAAAATTTTATAAAATTCCAGTCTCGTAACCCCACAAAGCAATCCTCAACACCGATCACTGTAGAATTCATCTCCCAAGCACCAACACCACAAGCACCAACACCACAAGCACCAGCTAGTGCGCCGCCAGCCAGCCCAAGAGTTGTAGAAGTAACTTCAGATCGGCAAGAGTATGACGAGCAACGGCGAATTATTACAGCAGTTGGAAATGTAGTTGTGCGATTTGATGGGGCGGTAGTGGATGCCGATCGCTTGCAAGTCAATTTGGACAATTTAATTGCTGCGGGGGAAGGCAACGTAACTTTAACACGGGGCGATCAAATACTGCGTGGACAACGCTTTACCTATAACTTTGTTCAAGATAGCGGGGAACTGCTAAATGGTAGAGGAGAAATTTATGTACCCTCAACCCAAACAGATTTTGCTTTCTCACCCGCAGGTGTTGCTGCTGGTGGAGTCCCAAAACGTCCACCTAGCGATCGCATTAGAGCCAATCAGCCCCTTTCTGGTGTCAGTAGCCCTGGACAACTTGATGTGACAGTTGGTGGTCAGTCAAATGCTAGCAACATCCCACCTCCGAGAGCAGGGGGTGCAGTCAATCGACTCAGGTTTGAAGCCGAACAGATTGATTTTTATCCCCAAGGCTGGCAAGCAAAAGATGCTCGCATTACTAACGATCCTTTTTCGCCGCCAGAACTAGAGTTACGCGCAGATACAGTAACTCTGACGCGAGAAGCACCTTTGGTAGACCGGATCACGACACGGGGACAGCGTTTGGTATTGGATCAAACAGTCTCTTTACCAATTCCTCTGAATGAGCGAACAATTGATCGGCGAGAGCGGGACGTTACACCTGCAATAGTTTCTATCGGCTACGACGGAGATAGGCGGGGTGGTTTGTATATTGAGCGTGGTTTTCCCATAATCGATACAGAGCGGACAACCTGGACGGTCACGCCTCAGTTGCTAGTACAGAGAGGTGTAGCAGAAGGTACGAGTAATTTAGCCTCACTGTTCGCCGTAAAAACAAAAATAAGTTCTGTTTTAAGTCCAAGAGGAGTAATTGAAGGGACTGGGGAATTAACCAGTTTCGACTTTGACAATCTGGAAGAGAGTTTGCGGGTGAATTTGGGATTGCGCCAAATAGTAGGCGATCGCCTTCCCCATATCTTGAATGTGCAATACAATTACCGCGATCGCCTCTACAACGGTACTCTCGGCTATCAAACTGTCCAGAGCAGTTTTGGTGCTATTATTACCTCTCCTGTGATTCCTTTAGGAAAAAGTGGCTTCAACCTCAGCTATCAGGGAAGCGCTCAGTATATCGATGCCAATACCGATCGCCAAGACTTGCTAGAACCCATACGAGAAAACGATCGCATCTCACTAGGTCGTTTCCAAGCTAGTGCTGACCTCAGTAGAGGGCTGTTACTATGGCAGGGAAAACCATTACCATCTACTGCCAGCCAAGGATTACGATACACAGCTAACCCTGTAGTTCCTTACTTGCAAGCGATCGCTGGAGTTACAGGCACTACCAGTTATTACACTAATGGTGATAACCAAAGTACCCTAACCGGTAGAATTGGTTTACTAGGGCAAATTGGCAATTTTTCTCGACCTTTTTTCGACTATACCGCCTTTAATATTATTTACTCTCAAGGCTTAAATAGCGGATTATCTCCCTTTTTGTTTGATCGCTCCGTTGATAACAAAGTCTTAAGTGCTGGGATATCACAACAAATTTACGGCCCTTTTCGCTTAGGCTTTCAAACATCTATTAACTTGGATACAGGTAAAGAAACTAGCACTGACTACATTTTGGAATATAGCCGTCGCACCTATGGTCTCACCTTGCGTTACAATCCGGTGTTGGAATTAGGCGGCTTCAGCATCAGAATTAGTGATTTTAACTGGGGTGGCGGCACTGATCCATTTTCTGAAGTTAAACCAGTAGTAAACGGGGTGCAACAGGATAATTAATGGAAAAGATTAAACCAATTTATTCACCTGAAATTCGCACAAAATTGTATTCTGAATTATTTTTTGAGCAAAGAATTTTGAATTTTAGAGACGGACATAATAAATTAACCAAAATTTTCCAATAGTTACTTTATGGTAACTACTTTACTTTATTAACTAGTTACTTTTAGTATCTGATGTAATGCTTTGAAATTTAGTAGGATTTACGCAAAAGAGGCAATAGCCTGCGGGAATATACTTTGCGTCTATATGAATTGCTCCTACTGGAAAATCCAGGTTTGGGCCGTTTTGTGCGTAAGTCCTGTTTAAAATCAAAAAAATCAAAGCAGTAAATCCTAGCTAATCAGGAGATATTTGGTGGTAAATATTCTACATATTGATTCCAGCCCCCGTGGTGAACGATCGCACTCACGAGAACTATCTAAGGAATTTGTCAGTGCTTGGAGGGCGGCACATCCTGAAGATGCGATCGCCTATCGAGATTTAGGGCATCATCCAGTTCCTCACGTTGATGAAGCTTGGATTGCGGCGGCATTTTCACCACCAGAAACTCATACTCCAGAATTAACTGAGGCAATCAGAATTTCTGACGAACTGGTTGATGAATTCTTGGCAGCCGATCGCTACGTCTTTGGAGTGCCAATGTACAACTTTAATATACCCTCCACTTTTAAGGCTTACATCGACCAAATCGTTCGCATTAACCGGACTGTTGCCTTAAATGATCAAGGTTTTAAAGGGTTAGTCGAGGGTAAAAAAGCAGTTGTGATTACAGCCCGTGGCGGTGACTTTAGCCCGACTTCCCCTGCCGTTGCTTATGACTTCCAAGAACCATACCTGCGGACGATTTTCGGCTTTATTGGAGTTACAGATATTCAATTCATTAACGCTAACAGCCTGAATGAGGGTGATGCCCGTACCCAATCGCTAGCAGAAGCACGGGCAGCAATTCAAGACGCGATCGCCCAGTGGTAATGTATGGGATTGGGAATTGGGAATTGGGAATTGGGCATCGATCAATAAATCAATAGTTCTTCCCCTGCCCCCTGCCCCCTGCCCCCTGCCCCCTGCCCCCTGCTCCCTTCCCCCTGCCCCCTGCCCCCTTCAAGGTGATAACCGCTCAATTTTCCAAGTGCCATTATCTAAACGGCTATAGAGTAAGCGATCGTGTAAGCGGCTAGAGCGTCCTTGCCAAAACTCAATTTCTGTGGGGATCACTCGTAAGCCTCCCCAATGAGGCGGTCGGGGGATCTCTTGATTTTCATATTTACTGTAGAACTCCTGCATCCGTCGCTCTAATACTTCTCGACTTTCTATCACCTCACTTTGATTAGATACCCACGCACCAAGTCGACTCTTAGGAGGGCGAGTGTCAAAATACTGGTCAGATTCAGCTTCGGAAACTTTCTCTACATACCCACAAATCCGAACTTGACGTTCTAGTTCTGCCCACCAGAAGACTAAAGCCGCTAAAGGATTTTCTGCGAGTTCTTGCCCTTTGCGGCTGTTGTAGTTGGTGAAAAAAGCAAAGCCCCGTTCATCAAAATCTTTCAGTAGCACCATTCTGGCTGAAGGCTTACCGTCTGGTGTGATAGTAGCAAGGGTCATAGCATTGGGTTCGGGGAGTTGCCCTGCTAAAGCCTGATCGAACCATTTTTTAAATTGAATAAAAGGATTGAGGTCTACTTCGAGTTCGCTCAAAGCTTCCAAGGTGTAGTCTTTGCGAAGATCAGCTACGGTTTTGTCCATTTGGATGTAGTTCCTTGTTATTAGATACGCTTATACATATCTTTGTTAAAAATCTCTATGATGATAATCAGTGCCATCAAGAATTTTACAAATTATCTCAGGAATATTTAATATAGGTTGCATAAGATGCGCCGTTCAGCCTCCCTTCAACGCTTGTTAATTTATGGTCTGAGCGGGCCAATTATCGCTCTTAATGTTTGGCTACTGTCCGTGCTTTTCCGCTATTTCCAGCATCCAATTACCGTTTTGAGCGTTGCGGCAATTTTGGCTTTTCTACTAAATTACCCAGTTAAGTTATTTGAACGTGCCCGAATCACGCACACTCAGGCAGTAATCATAGTTTTACTGGCAACGCTTACCCTATTGGGGATTCTAGGCGTTACCCTAGTGCCGTTGATCATTGACCAAACAATCCAACTGTTAAATAAGATCCCTGATTGGTTAGGCGCTAGTCAAGCAAACTTAGAGCAATTTGAGACCCTGGCAAAACAACGACGTTTGCCGATTGATCTAAGAGTTGTAACCAGTCAAATCAATGCCAACATTCAGAATCTGGTGCAACAGCTAGCTTCTGGGGCAGTGGGATTTGCTGGAACACTGCTATCAGGCTTACTTAATGTGGTGTTAGTGATTGTGCTGGCATTTTATATGCTTTTATATGGCGATCGCGTCTGGTATGGTCTAGTTAATCTTTTACCCTCTAATATTGCAGATCCTCTTACCGCATCCTTACGCCTAAATTTCCAGAACTTCTTTCTTAGCCAGTTGTTGCTAGGACTATTTATGATGCTAACCCTCACACCAATTTTCTTGGTAATGAAGGTTCCCTTTGCCCTGTTGTTTGCCATATTAATTGGGATTTCAGAACTCATTCCCTTTATTGGGGCATCTCTTGGCATTGGTCTAG
Organism: Nostoc sp. UHCC 0252; assembly: GCF_034931145.1. Classification (NCBI taxonomy): domain Bacteria; kingdom Bacillati; phylum Cyanobacteriota; class Cyanophyceae; order Nostocales; family Nostocaceae; genus Nostoc; species Nostoc sp. UHCC 0252. The sequence continues at coordinate 27,383 of NZ_JAYGHE010000036.1, forward strand.
TAACGATTTTAGTACTATTGCAAAATTGGTGGTTAGCAGTTCAAGTTGCGATCGCAGCAATTTTTATGCAGCAGCTTAAAGATAATCTGTTAGCTCCCCGGTTACTCGGCAACTTTATCGGGTTGAACCCCATCTGGATTTTTGTAGCTATTTTGATGGGATTTGAGATTGCTGGGCTGTTAGGAACGCTTGTTGCTGTTCCCATTGCTGGTACTATTAAAGGCACTTTCGATGCGATAAAAAGCGGCAAGCCTGGTAATTTTGTCTCAATCACCATTCCTCATGACCCACCTCCAGATTAAGAGGGGAGGGGCAGGGGGCAGGGGCAGGGGGCAGGGGGGCAGGGAGCAGGAGGCAGGGGGCAGGGAGCAGGGGGCAGGGGGCAGGGAGCAGGGGGCAGGGGGACAAGAGGTGAGAACTTGAAACAAGTCTTTCCCCAATTCCCAATTTTCAATTCCCAATTTTCAATTCCCAAATATCAAAAGTTGCACATTCCAATCTCACAATTCACAATGGTGATTGATTACAATTTCAGGGGATACTGCCAGCAGGCAATTCCTGATTAAAAGAAGCACAAGCGAATGTATAAATAAAGTACACGCTTTGCCAATAGTCATTGAATTTACGGTCTTTTGATTCTTATTAATTAACTAGAACCTGTTGATGGAAGCTTCCGAGCTATTAGAAACAATCACACTCCTGATTTACCAAGCTGAACAGGGAGAAATAGACCCTTGGGATGTCCAAGTGATTGAGGTGATTGACCGTTACTTAGAACTGATGGCACCGGAGTCAATAGGAAGAGGCTATGAAGCTGATTTGTCTCAATCTGGACAGGCTTTTTTGTCAGCTTCAATGCTGGTATTGTTCAAGGCTAATACCTTGATGCAATTGTCAACAGTAGGAGATATCCAAGATGGCGTATTAGATGATGCTCTGTTAGAAGATGAAGACGGAATATCACATCAAGGTCATCGTCTACCATTAGAACGGCAATTGCGCCGTCGTCCATCGGCAATGCCGCCACCAAAGCGCCGGGTGACTCTGCAAGAGTTAATCAAGCAATTGCAGATTATGGCAAACCAGCTAAAACTAGTAGAAAAAGTTAGCAAGCCTATCCGTCCTAGACGTTTGCCTAGCGTTCAAAGTATGCGGGAGGCGCTGGAATTAGCTCACCAGGAAAATCTCACGGAAGTAGCTAGAGAACTTGAACAAGTGTTGAACTTATCAGCAAGGGAGCTAAATTCAGAAAAAAATTGGTTGAATCTAGAACAGCTTGTAGAGTTGTGGACTCAAACAAAGCTTTTCAACCAAAATGGGTCTGGACATGAGTCTAAACACAGTCATTTAGTTAGCGTTTTCTGGGCGCTACTGCTACTTTCGGCTCAATCGAAAGTAGAGCTATTTCAAGAGGAGTTTTACAATGAAATTAAAATTCGGCTAATTACAGATTCAGCTAAGACCAGTAAACCTTTTGAGGAATCAATGAACTGAAAAAGCCAAAATTAGCCCTACAGATAATTTACAGATTTTTGATTCAGTCTCAAAATCCGGGTAAATTGAAAAGATAAGCGATCGCTTGTCATCTAAGTATATAGATGGTTGCAATAACCACTAAATTCCTGTTATCCCTGTTTTGGGGATGACTTAGAGCAGAAATAAAAACTGATGATTAAGTATCACTCGATGAAAGTAAACTGGCTTGTGGTTGAGGAATAAATTTTTATGAAAGCGATGATTCTCGCGGCTGGCAAGGGTACTCGCGTGCGTCCGATTACCTATACAATTCCTAAACCAATGATTCCCATCCTGCAAAAGCCAGTGATGGAGTTCTTGCTGGAACTGTTACGCCAACATGGATTTGATCAGATTATGGTCAATGTCAGTCATTTGGCTGAAGAAATAGAAAACTATTTCCGTGATGGTCAAAGGTTTGGGGTGCAGATTGCCTATTCCTTTGAAGGCAAAATTGATGACGACGGTAAATTGGAAGGAGAAGCAATTGGTTCTGCTGGAGGGATGCGCCGCATCCAAGACTTCTCACCGTTTTTTGATGATACCTTTGTGGTATTGTGCGGTGATGCGTTGATCGACCTAGATTTAACTGCGGCGGTTAAATGGCATAGAGCTAAAGGGTCTATCGCTACTATTATTACGAAATCTGTCCCCAAGGAAGAAGTTTCTAGCTATGGTGTGGTGGTGACAGACGAAGAAGGTCGTGTTAAAGCTTTCCAAGAAAAACCTTCAACAGAAGAAGCCCTCAGCACCAACATCAACACAGGTATTTACATCTTTGAACCAGAGGTATTTAACTATATCCCCTCTGGTGTCGAATATGATATTGGTGGCCAATTGTTTCCCAAGTTGGTAGAAATCAAAGCCCCCTTTTACGCCATTCCTATGGATTTTGAATGGGTAGATATTGGTAAAGTACCAGACTATTGGCGGGCGATTCGCGGTGTACTGCTGGGTGAAATCAAGAATGTGCAAATTCCTGGTCACGAAGTCGCCCCTGGTATTTATACTGGCTTAAATGTCGCCGTAAATTGGGACAAAGTGGATATCACAGGCCCAGTTTACATTGGCGGGATGACAAGAATAGAAGACGGAGCAAAAATTGTTGGCCCCGCCATGATTGGCCCCAATTGTTGGATATGCAGTGGCGCAACAGTAGAAAACAGCGTGATTTTTGAATGGTCGCGTCTCGGGCCAGGAGTCCGCTTAGTTGATAAGCTGGTGTTTGGGCGTTATTGCGTAGATAAAACTGGAGCAGCAATCGATGTCCAAGCTGCTGCTTTAGATTGGCTGATTACCGATGCTCGTCAGACACCCCCATCACATACCCCTGTTGAACGACAAGTCATCGAGGAGTTGCTGGGGACAAATGTAATTTAGGGAATGGGGAATGGGGAAGAAGTAGGGGGCAGGGAGCA
>NZ_JAYGHE010000036.1:30558-71268 GCF_034931145.1 Nostoc sp. UHCC 0252
CCCAATTCCCAATTCCCAATTCCCAATTCCCAATTCCCAATTCCCAATCTAACTATTTAGATAAGTGTATCTTCTGAGGCTCTGCTCGTAGGTTTGCAGTAATCGCTGAGATTCTGCTAGGGTGATTCGCTTTTCTTCTAACGCTTTTTCGCAACGCTGGCGAATGTTTTCCACCATGTCTTCGGAGTCATACTGAACGTAGCTTACTACTTCGCTCATGGTGTCACCTTTAACAACGTGTTCAATCTGGTAGCCTTTGGGGGTTAATTGGATGTGAACGGCGTTAGTGTCGCCAAATAAGTTGTGCAAATTGCCCATGATTTCTTGGTAAGCTCCATTCAAGAACATCCCCAAATAATAGGGTTCTCCGGGCTTGTAGGTGTGCAACTCTAAAACAGATTTGACATCGCGCAGGTCAATAAAACGATCGATTTTACCATCACTATCACAGGTAAGGTCTGCTAAAATCCCTCGGCGGATTGGTTCTTCATCCAAGCGGTGGATTGGCATGATTGGGAATAGCTGGTCAATTGCCCAGCAATCTGGTGCTGATTGAAACACTGACATATTAACGTAGTAGATGGAAGCCATGATTTTTTCAAGGTCTTCTAGTTCATCAGGTACGTATTCTTGCTGCCTAGTGATGTTAAGTATTTTTTGGCAACAAGCCCAATATAGTCGTTCGGCCTTGGCTCGTTCTCTCAGGCGCAAAATTCCTAAGTTGAAGCGGCTGATGGCTTCTTCTTTGAATTGGGCAGCATCGTGGTAGAACTCTTGGTAGTTCTCTTGGTTGATGGATTGGTAAGTTTCCCAAAGGTAATTAATTATTGGCGATTCTCCCTCTTGTGGAGGTTCTGGTGAATCGAGAGGGACATCGCTGGTACTAAGAACATCAAAAATCAGCACCGACTGATGGGAAGCGATCGCTCGTCCACTTTCGCTAATCAGTGTTGGTACGGCAATCTGCCGCTCTGCACAGGTATCTTTTAACTCTGCCACGATATCGTTAGCATAGTTTTGCATGTTGTAATTTTTCGATGCATAAAAGTTGGTTTGGGAGCCATCATAATCTACGCCCAAGCCGCCACCAACATCAAGGTATTTCATATCCGCTCCCAGCATTGCCAATTCCACATAAATGCGGCTGGCTTCTTGGATGGCATCTTTAATCACATTAATGGCAGAGATTTGTGAGCCGATGTGGAAGTGCATCAGCTGCAAAGAATCGAGCAGGTTAGCATCCCGTAACTTGTCAACAGCCTCGATCACTTCAGGCATTGTCAAACCAAATTTAGCGCGATCGCCACTAGAGGTTCCCCAACGTCCCATACCTTGGGTACTGAGTTTGGCACGAACCCCTAATATCGGTTTAATACCTAACTGGCGATTGGCATCAATCACCAAATCAACCTCTTCAATCTGTTCTATGACGATGATTGGTGTTTGCCCTAGCCTTTGGGCTAACATTGCCGTTTCGATATATTCTCGGTCTTTGTAGCCATTGCAAACTAACAACGCTCCTGGTGTATCGAGGACAGCCAGAGCAATCATTAATTCTGGCTTGGAACCAGCTTCTAAACCAAATTGATGGGGTTTGCCAAATTTGACTAAATCCTCAATCAAATGCCGTTCTTGGTTGCACTTGACAGGAAACACGCCACGGTAGACACCAGGGTAGTTGTAGCGAGCGATCGCTTTGGCAAAACAAGCATTCAACCGCTCAATCCGGTCTTCCAAAATATCGGAAAAGCGAATCAACATAGGAAGTCCCAAGTTACGTTGTTTCATGGCGTTGACCAATTCAAACAAGTCAAGAGATCCCCCGCGATCGCCCTTTGGTGACACGGTGACATGACCAGCAGCGCTAATGGAAAAATAGGGTTGTCCCCAACCTTCAATACGGTACAACGCTTCGCTATCCTCAATTTTCCAGGAGCGAGGTAAAGTTCCTGCGGGAGTACTAGGTGGTAAAAGTTTCTTTTGTTTATGATTTTTCACTTCAGATTTTTGTCCATTGGACGGTACTTGTACCACCTCGTCAGGTGTAGCAGTTGACTCAGCACCCATTTCTTCCTAACCTCTGTTTTTCGCCCACGACTTAACAATTTAACGCATTCATTTGGGAACGTATATGCACCCAGGGATAATTTCTGAGATAAACTCTGATTGGTCATTAGTCATTAGTCATTGGTCATTGGTCATTGGTCATTGGTCATTGGTCATTAGTGCAAAATCCTTAGACTCAGGACAAATGACAATTGACAATTGACAAAATAAAAACTTTATTAAGCTTTGGGAGATCGTAATGGAACGTACATTCTTAGCAATTAAGCCTGACGGAGTACAACGGGGATTAGTGGGGGAAATTATCCGTCGCTTTGAAACTAAAGGTTTTACCCTAGTTGGTTTAAAGTTCTTGAAAGTCAGTAAGGAACTGGCTGAACAACACTATGGTGTTCACCGGCAACGTCCCTTTTTTGCCAGTCTAGTGGAATTTATCACTTCTAGCCCAGTGGTGGCGATGGTATGGGAAGGTGATGGCGTTGTTGCATCTGCCAGAAAGATTATTGGTGCGACGAACCCCTTAACAGCAGAGCCGGGAACAATTCGCGGTGATTTTGGCATAAATATTGGTCGCAACCTGATCCACGGTTCTGATGCTCCAGAAACCGCGAAGCAGGAAATAGCCCTATGGTTTAAAGATGAAGAATTAGTCAGTTGGCAACCACACATAACACCTTGGTTGCACGAGTAAAATATTAGGGGATTGGGGATTGGGGATTAGGAATTGGGAATTGGGAATTGAGAATTGGGAATTGGGTATGGATCAATAAATCAATAGTTCTTCCCCTGCTCCCTGCTCCCTGCTCCCTGCTCCCTGCTCCCTGCTCCCTGCTCCCTGCTCCCTGCCCCCTGCCCCCTGCTCTTGTTACTTAGATACTTCGCTCTTTTCTGGTTCTAATTGGGGCACTTCAGCGCTAACACGCTTGGAAAATCCCCAACCTAAAATCAGGAAGATAGCAGTAATCATGATCCATTCAGGTGGAACTAAATTATCGTTCACCACTTTTAAAAATAAGCGCAAGCCCACAAAAGCTACAGTTACATAGCCTGCGTCTTCTAAGTTTTCGTATTCGTCTAGCCAACGGATAAACAATCCCGCCATGAATCGCAGCGTGATAATACCAATTGTTGCACCCGTCAGCACAAGCCATTTTTCTTGAGAAACTGCGATCGCAGTTGTCACGCTATCCAAAGAAAATGCCAAATCTGTAAATGCAATCACAGGTATGGCTTGCAACAATGAATTAAAACGCGGCCCGTGATGGTGATCGTCCTTAGATTCTTCCGAGGTAAAGTGTTGAAATACCAACCACAGCAGATAAGCAGCGCCCAATAATTCAAATTGCCAGAATTGTTGTACCCAAGTGGCAGTGAGAATCAGGGAGATTCGCAGTACATAAGCAACGACTAAACCAAAGTTTAAAGCTCTACGCTCAAGTTCTTTGTCTTCCAGCCCGCGAGCAATCGCAGCCAGAGCGATCGCATTGTCGGCAGATAACAGCGCCTCTAAAAGCACCAGGATCAGCAGAACTATAAGGGCTTCAAGGCTGAAATGAAAGTCGAGGTAATCAAAAATTCGGTCTAGCATTCCGGGTTTCTCAAGCAGAAAAAATTAAAATTTGACAAGAACAGAGATTTGTATATTAAAAAGCGCAAAAAATTGTCTCTTTAATTCAGCTTAACGTGCTTATGGTGCATTTTAAAGAGGGTCGGATCGATGCTATCACAGTGGAATTAGGGTAATTTACGTATAAGCCAATACATCCGAAGTTTTAACATCTAGCTTAGTGCGATCGCAATAGTCCATGTTATGCAAAGCATTTCCGGTTCGTCTAGCCTCTTCATTAGAAGAAAGGTAGGTTACAAATATTAGACATTTTCAGAAATTAAATCCATAACTCTTGTAGAGAAGTAGCAGTGCTACGTCTTTATATTCCTTTTGACCAGATGCCTTTTTCTCGTAAGTAATTTTAGCAATAGTTGTAATTTCTTTTGACAATTGCATAAATTTTGAATTAGCCTCTGATAAATATATAGGCTTGCCTTTAACTTTACGGACTAAAATGCCTAGCTCATCTGCTAACTTCTGATGATGAGCGGAAGTTTCGCTTCACTATTTATACCTGTAGTTTCTATTGTCAAAAATCTTATTTTTAGGGATTGATTATGATTTCAATGGATGAACCATCCCTAGCTAATATTCTAGGATTTCTCGCATTGGCTAGTTATATAGCCACACTAATTCCCACGACTTTTAGAATTGTTCTTCCTCAAACTAAAGAGACTGGAATTCCCCAATTGCTACTAAAACACCGCCGGAACATTGGTCTTATAGCTTTCTTTTTAGCATTGGGTCATGGGTTCCTAATGGTTCAAAAGAGAAACTTTGATTTTTTTGACATCAATACATTTTGGATATATATCCAGGGTGTAAGCACTTTCATTATTTTTACACTCCTTTCTATAACTTCTAATAATTGGAGTGTAAAAAAGCTGAAAAAGAATTGGAAACAATTACATAAGCTTACTTATGTAGCTATGATCATTTTGATTTGGCATATCTGGGATAAAATGTCAGATCATTGGACATATTTAACACCAATTAGCCTTGTTGCTACTATCCTAATCACGGTTTTGTTTATCATCCGGCTTCGGATTGAACATCAGGATAAGCAACAAAGAAACGCCAAGAAATTAACTCAGCCAGATTTAGCAGGACAAAACAACAGATAGTTCCATTATTACAACATGGCAGAAGTAAATAATGAATTGAAAAAGCTAAAACAGGCTTCAATTTCTTCTGCCTGCTGTTTTCTCATACTATTTGTCGCTTAAATTGTGTCAATGGAGAGTCCCTCTGTGGTGTCAAATCCAATTATTAATAAAATTACAGCAGTAGTGGCAATTACGTCTACAGCAACCTTGGCTGGGTTTAGCTCTTATCGTTTACTATTACCATTCCAGATGGCCACGCCTGGGGCTATGTCCTTGCCAATGATTCAACCTTATCAAACCCTCAAAGGGCATTCAGTCTGGATTTATGCGATCGCTATCAGTCCAGATGGTAATACTTTGGCTAGTGGTAGCTATGATGGCACAATCAAGATTTGGAATTTACCCACTGGTAAGTTACTCCACACTTTTAAAGGTCATGCTGATGCAGTTGTATCCTTAGCAATTAGCAGCGATCGCCGTGTACTCGCTAGTGGCAGTTGGGATAATCGAATTAAACTGTGGAATCTGGAAACAGGAACTCTCATCCGTACCCTTGAAGGGCATAAAGACGATGTAGAAGCGATCGCTATAAGTCCCAACGGAAAATCACTTGCTAGTAGCAGTGCTGACAATACGATTAAGCTCTGGAATTTAGACACAGGCAAAGAACTCTTTACACTCCAGAATGTGGGCTGGGTAAAGTCTGTTGCTTTTAGCCCCGATAGCCAGAAGTTAGCCAGTGGTGGCAGAGATAACTCCATCAGAATTTGGCAGCTAAATACTGGCAATGCGGCACTAATACAGACTCTTACAGGGCATTCCCAAGGAGTATCTTCTGTTGCCTTCAGCCCTGATGGACAAACCCTCGCCAGTGGCAGTATGGATAAAACCATCAAACTGTGGGGGCTAGGCGATGGCAAATTGTTGCACACTTTAGCAGGTCATTCTCAATCTGTATGGTCTGTTGCCTTTAGTCCTAATGGACAAACCTTAGCCAGTGGTAGTTATGACAGAACAATCAAGCTCTGGGATTTACCTAGTGGCAAACTCTTTGCCAACTTTGCAGGACATAGCAAATCTGTATGGTCTGTAGCCTTCAGTCCTAACGGGAAAACCCTAGTAAGTGGCAGTAGTGACGAAACCATCAAACTTTGGTCTGTACCTAGCGATACCACTAAAGTTTCCAGGTTGGACTTCGGGAAAAACTCGTCTACGTAAAAACCGCTTTTTTATTTAGAAAAATCTGCCAGCTTTTCCGTAATCTTCAAACTGTAATCAGTAGATATATGTGTGACCAACACATACTAATTTCACTAAATTCACAAAAGGAATCTATTATGAATAAAGAGCGTCCTTCTCGCCAAGAATGCCAAGAACTTGGCCCTGAAAACAACAAACAACGTCGGAGATCATCTCGATCAATTCGTCGTGAAGCAGCACAAATTGCCTTTAATCGTGGTGCAGCCGATCATGTTTGCAATGGTGAACAACAAGACTATCGCGGCGCAGATGGAAATCCTAATTATATTGCCAATTTCTCTAAAGGTTTGCCTCATAATGAACTTGGAGAAGTTAAGCCAGAAGCTTACAAATCTCTACTCAAAGCCCTTGAAAGCGGCAAACCGGGTGACTTTGAAGCTATTAAGCTAGGTCTTGGTCACAAATCGACCAATCCTCAAGCAGGTTTAGGTTTTGATTTAGAAGGCCCCGACGGACATGCATTAGCTATTCCTCCAGCACCTCGTATCGACTCAGCCGAAAACTCTGGGGAAATGGTGGAACTTTACTGGATGGCACTGTTGCGAGATATCAATTTCACTGATTACACAAATAATCCTTTGATAGCGGAAGCGGCAGCAGATTTGTCCAAATTGTCTGACTTTCGCGGGGCAAAAGTTGGTGGATGTGTCACACCAGCTACCATTTTCCGAGGTATTCATGCAGGTGACTTAGTAGGCCCTTATATCTCCCAGTTCTTGCTCAAGGATATTCCTTACGGTTCCCTAACGATTTCTCAAAAGCAAAAAACTGTACAGTCAAATATCAATTATTTGACTGATTACGAAAGTTGGTTGAATATCCAAAATGGTGGCAAAGCCAAAGAAGATGCTTTTGATAGCACACCCCGCCATATCCGTAATCTGCGAGATATCGGTGAATATGTCCACGTTGATGCTCTCTACGAAGCTTACCTCAACGCCTGTTTGATTCTATTAGACCCGAAAGCGAAAGCTCCTGTAGATGAAGGAAACCCTTACAAAAATTCTAAAACTCAAATGGGGTTTGGGACTTTTGGCGATCCTCATGTTCTTAGTTTGGTGACTGAGGTAGCAACCAGAGCGCTAAAAGCTGTATGGTTCCAAAAGTGGTATGTACATCGCCGCCTACGTCCTGAAGCATTTGGTGGACTAATTCATAATCAACTGACTGGCCAAGCAAAATATCCAATTAATGATGAAGTTTTCCGCAGCAGCGCCCTCGAAAAAGTTCACAGCCGCTACGGTACTTATTTGTTACCAATAGCATTCCCAGAAGGTTCTCCCACCCACCCCGCCTACGGTGCTGGACACGCTACTGTTGCGGGTGCTTGCGTTACTATTCTAAAAGCTTGGTTTGATGAGTCTTGGGTGATTCCTAAACCAGTAGTTCCTAATGCTGAAGGTACGGAACTAGTTAAATATGATGGCGCTGATGTAGGCCAAATGACGGTTGGTGGAGAGTTAAATAAGGTTGCTGCCAATATTTCCATCGCTCGTAATGGTGCTGGTGTTCACTGGCGCAGTGATTACACGGAGTCTGTGAAACTGGGTGAGCAGATAGCAATTGGCCTGCTGCAAGAACAGTCACTTACCTATAACGAAGACTTTTTCTTTAATCTGACTAAATTTGATGGTCAGAAAATCAAAATTTCTCGTGATGAAGTGAAACACCTTATGGAAGAAAAGGACGATTAGTCATTAGTGACTATAGGCTTCTTAAGCTGTGACGCATTCAAACTGTGTATTAGACATATCCAGAAATTAATCTTGTTTTGTCACTTTTGGAAAACAATAATCGAAGCCAGATTCCGAAAAGTTGATTCAATCAAAATTCCAGGCTTTATTTTCTAATAGTAAATAAAAAATCTACCTAAAAAATAGAAAGTCAAGCTCCGAAAAGCTTTTAGGGTTTGAATTATACCAGAGTGACAAGACAGGATTAATGATGCGTTATTTAAAACCTTTGTAGAGACATCTAAGTATTATTGTAATTCTGATTGGGCGAACTTCTGATTTTTTACAAACTTTTGTACTTGTGTCATCATTGTAATTGTCTCCCAGAATGGGGTTTTACAGAAAGGCGATGTCTACGACGGGCTATAAGCCTACGCAGATTCTTGGCAGAGGGCGATCGCCTTTCTTATTTGTGCATTAAAGTATAATTTAATACATCTAAAGCTCTGAATTAAGAATAAATTAAAAATCAAAAGTATTTATTTGTAGCTACAATTATTTTTCTACTGTCGTTATTTAGCATCTAGAATTAAAATATGAGAACAAAAATATCGTAATAATTTATGAATATTTCTTTATGAATGACACACTTCTACAACGCATCACTCATAATCCAAATATCTGCCACGGTAAACCCTGCATTCGAGGACTTCGTTATCCAGTTGAGTTTATTTTGGAACTGCTCAGTTCTGGCATGACTACTGAGGAAATATTGGCAGATTATGACGATTTAGAATCTAAAGATGTTTTGGCTGTCTTGTTGTTTGCCGCTCGACTCAGCCAAGTCAAAAGCATTCATCGAATCGCCTCATGAAATTTCTTGTCGATGCTCAGTTAGCAGTTCGTCTTGCCCGTTTTCTCAAAACTTCAGGTTATGACAACCATAAAGATGATTATTTGATATTTTATCGCCCAATTGCAGATGGGATTGAAGTTGTACGGATAGTGACTGGCTATCGTGATTTAGAGACGCTGTTTTTAGATAATGATTTAAGTTAATAATTTTCACTCTATTAAAAAACAAATCTTCTTACAGTAGGCTTTAGCTTCCCGTTCTAGATAATCAATTTCTGTTTTCCATCGCTCAAGCTTGTTTTCTCGCTCTCGTAATTTCTTTGCTGTAGGGTTTCTGGAAGGCTGGGTATTTGGATTAGGCAGAATTCCATAATTTTTAAGCCAAGTGGGGGTAAATTCCTGCACCTGCCAAAGAAAGACATGATCGTGCTTATCGCCACCCAGACAGCGAATCCGTTTGACTGAAAGTGTTGATTCACCAAAAAGGATTTGCTCATTTGTGGAATTTTTCGGAAACAGGCGCGTCTCACCACCTCTTCCACGAAAGAACTCGACTACAAACCACTCACCAAAATCGAATATACACACCTCTGTCGGGTCGCTACCATCATCCTCTAATAAATCAACATCACCTTGGATTTGATACCCTATGGCAATTTGTGATGTCTTGGGTAACAAGATACGAAGTCGTTCAAAGCGGTTACTGTAATTAGCCCAAAAATCCCTGCGACTACATAGCCGATTTGACTCGAAGTTTTCTAAATCCAGCTTGTTCAATATGAGATTTACTAACTTTTGGAAATCACCATAATTGATACCTCCAATCCAATCTCGAAGTCTTTGCCTTGCTGGATCTGAAAGTTTATACCAATTTTCACCATTTCTATAGTTATGTCTCAACCAATCAACCAGTAAAGAATGATTGTTTGCTATATCATTGGAAACATTAGTTAGTAAATGATTAACAGCTTTTATTTGCTGACTATCTGACATTTCGTCCAAACAACTTAACAACCATTTTACTTGCTGCCGATTTGGGGAACAAATTGTAGTAAAACAGGGAGTTATTTCTTCTATAAATCTGCTGAATATTGGAATCCAAATAGGTAAATCTTCTTTGATTATGTTTAGCAATTCAGTTCTATTAATACGCTGTTCACAAGCAATTTTTGCTAATTCTATACCTGCTTGTGTACTGCGAAACGCCAGAATAATTTGAACTGGTAGCAGGTGACTAACTAAGTCAGAATGAGCAAAGATATCAAAAGATTCAACTAAAGACTTTGCTAACGCCTGTTCTTGCTGATCGCCATAATAAAGAGCTAAACGCCACAATAGCTGATGTTGTAGCCATGAGTTATAAATTGCTACCTTCCAAATGGCTGCTGATGTTTTCCTGGATCGGTCAATATTTTGCTGATCCCACTGTGCTTTAGTATGAATGCAATAAACCCAGTCCAACTTACTTACTTGATCAGCTTTACCCTGTTCAATAGCTTCCAATATTTTATCAACACTTGGTATTGATATTGTTGCATCTGGTAAGTTACTTGCAAGCTGAATAAGTTGATTAGGACTACACTTGGGAATTTCAGGTAGGGAAGGAATAGAAAACTTAGAATTCAAAGTTTTAGCTCCTTTAAAGAGAGGTGTTGCTGATATTTTTCTTTAACTCATCACTGCGAAACTGAAAGCGAAAAACTACCTTGCGATCGCCTGGATTATCACGTTTTTTGTCAGATTCAATTTCTCCACGACCAGCAGCTAAGATTTTCTGGCTTAAAGGTGCTTTGGTAGAGAAATTCATATCATAAAAAATGTAGTTGTAAACTGATGATGATCGCAACAAGCTTAGTTGTAAATTAGTTTTATCGTCTCCATCTGAGCTAGTGTGACCTTCTATAACTACGCGGCTAATTTCCTGCTCAAATTCTGGTTTTGAGAAAATAACCCCACTGTAAACAGGGATAAAGCGGCGTAGAAAAGCTTTACCTTCTGGTTTAAGTTCTGTACTTCCCTTAGCAAAAAGAATTGATTCTTGGATACTGACATCCCCAGTTTCTGGGTTGACTTTAACATTGATATTGTTGCTTTTCATCTGTCCCACAACGTTACCAATTACTACCCGTTTCGGTACATCCTTTTGTGCAAGCTGGAGTAGGGCAGTGATAAATAGCAAAGCAAAAAACATTAGTAACCCAGACATCAGATCGCCAATAGACAGATAGATACTAGAGTCATCATCCTCTATAATCTCTGCATCAATTCCACCTCTGATAAAATCATCCATGATTGCTTACACCATTACCAAATTGGCGGTTATCATGTGCAGCAACTAAAACTCTTGCTGTCTCTAGCAAACCTCCGCAAACTCTAGCCATAGAAGTATCTGCTTGTTGGAAAAAGCTTTCCTGTAAGTCAACAGTCCTTTGCATAGAACTTTCAAGGTGACTCTGCCAAGACTCAAGACTATTGTGAAATGTTTTATTCAAACTTATGTATGAATTATCTACTATTTGCACTTGCTGTCCAATTCCGCTTGCAAGCTTTTCTAGTTGAATTAGTCGTTGTGCATCGTTTAATCCAGCCGCAATAACTAATTTGTTAATTTGTTCGACAGATACCTGAATTTTAGTCATGCTTTCGTCTACTTCTTGAGTCAATTTACTACGTCTTTCAAATTCCTCTCGGAAGACTTGATCAAGATTGTTCACAATCCCCGATAATCCATCTCGTTGTTTGCCTAGCGTCCCCTCAAGTAAGTTGTTTTGTTGTTGAAAGAATGTCTGTAAATTTGTTTGATATTCTTCCCTAAACCTTGTCAAATCATCTTCTACTGTATGGCGAGTCGCTGTGAGTGTCGCATCAATATTTACTAAAGTAGCCAGAAGATTATCCTTCGCATCATTCATCAACCCAGAAGCTTGATTACCCACTGTTTGTAGAGTATTAGTTTGCTCATGAAAGGTTCTATTTGCTTGGGTGAGAATTTGGATAATTCCAGTCTGAGTAGCTTTAAGCATCTGCTGTTCTACTGCTGCGCGTTCTTGTAGCGCTGTTTGAAGTTCCTCTCGAATTCCCCGGAAGGTAGCAGCAGCTTGTACTGCACTTGCTTCAAATGCACTTCGCTGGGCTGTCATTCCTTCGATACTTTGAGCTACACCTCGATTAATTTCGTGAGATGTTTGTTGTATAACTCCTGTAGTTTCAGTTTGGAATTGACTCAAAGTTTGTCCCATATTGTTAGCAAATCCTTGAAGCATCTGCTGTTCTACTATTGCCCGTTCTTGTAGCGCTGTCTGAAGTTCCTCTCGAATTCCTCGGAAGGTAGCAGCAGCTTGCACTGCACTTGTTTCAAAAGCACTTCGCTGGGCTGTCATTCCCTGGATACTTTGGTTGACGGCTCTATTAATTTCGTCGGCTGTTTGTTGTAAAACACCTTTTGTATCTGTTTGAAATTGATTGAGAGTGTCTCCCAAATTCTTAGCAAATCCTTGGAGTTCTAACAAAGTCTCTTTTTGAAATTTCTCAATTGTCAGGATGGAATTTGCCAAACTTTGAGAGATACCACCGAGTTCCTTATGCAGGGTCAACACTGCGGTGGAAGCTTGTTGGGTTAACTCTGCACTTTTATCTAGTCGATCTGCAATCGGTTCGAGTACCTGAACTCGCATATCCTTAATGAGTTCTTCTAAAACCCTCTGTCCCTGATTTTCTTGGAGTTCTCGAAGTTGTTGCTGCTCTTTGAAAATTGCTCGCAGCGCTGGTAAAATAGCAGTTTGAACTTGCTCTCCTACAGATTGACCAATAGCATGGGCTGACAATTGGTTTAAGCCTGCGAATTGTTCTACAATACTCCTACCTACAGCTTGACCAATGCCTTCTGCATTTAGCTGCTTTAACCCAGTCAAGTTTTTTGCTACAAGACTAAGTGCTTCAGCTACTTCACGGTTGTCGTTCTCTGCGGTTTTTAAAGTTGCGATCGCCTTCAATTTCTGACGCAAACTATCACGCCGTTTCTGCCGTAGCGAATCACACCCAAACAAAACTAGAGTAAACAAGCTACCACAACCAAGCCCCATCAGAGAAGTGGAAAAGGCTGTTTTCATTCCTACCAGTAGTTCTTTGCTGGCAGCCATGAGTTCTTTCGTATCTTCTGTAGATAAATTGATTCCTTGGAGTCCCTGTTGTATACCATAAAAGGTTCCTAAAACGCCGATGGCAGTACACAAGGTTGTCACGAAGCGTAGGGAACTACGAGGTATGGCGTGGGCTAAGATAGATGGATACTTTATGAGTATGAAATTACCATCTTTTTGCCTGAATCTACTAGAGTCATCAGTTCCTAAATGATCTTTTAACCATTGGCGAACTTCATTTGAAAGCTTTACATTTTTACCATTTTTCAAATTACTCAAAAATTTAATAGAGGCTCCAGTTGTGCCACACTCTGAGCGCCAATACTGCAATAATGTGAAAAACTCGACAATAATTGCAACTACTAATACAAAAGCAATTGTCCAATGAAAAGGTTCGTTATCCCAAATAATGTTCCAAACTTTTGCTATTTCCACACTGCACCCCTCTTATTTCTCTTGGTTATATCTTTTTGAATTTCTCTAATTCTTTGTCCGCAAAAACATCTTGAGCTATCCGCATTGGAAGATGTTCTGCATAAAGGCGATTTCCTATAGCTTGTCGGAGACATAAGCTGTAAAGTGCTTCACCTTCTGATTCTTTATCCTCAATCAAATAAACCTGTTCTGGTGCATAGTTTCGCAACAAACGCACTTGCAAACAGGTTTTTAAATCCCGTAAAGAAATAGATAGGGGTGAATCTTCTCCAAATAATTCACTAGCCACTTTCCAAGCGTGGTTAACTGCCACAATCTCGTTAACCAATTTCTCCACTGAGGGGTACAATAATTTTGCAGTTTCACTAATCAATGCTTTTGACCTACCTGCTTAAGCTTCAATAGGTCTATGTTTCCCAAAATGGAAACTTATTTAACTTTTTTGCTAAAGTTATATTGATAAAAGTAATTTTTGATGCCAAATTGCTCTTTGGACGTTGAAAAAGTGCATAAATTAACCTTTTCGCAACGCCATTCCTATTTAATAGACGATGCGTTAATAACGCACCCTACAAATTGATAAATTCTTACTGGTATTTCGCTAAATATGCTAAATGAAACCAACGAATGAACAAGCAATTGAATTATTTAAAATGTGTCAGGATTTAACTCAGATTTACCTACCAATTTACTTGGTGAGATTAGATTAACGGACAACACGCATTTACATTCTGGCTGAACAGAGCTTTGAAAGTAGAAATATTGCCAAATGGGAGGGTAAGATATTTATGACTAAGGCAAATTTTCAAGGGATGACTAAACAAGAGTTGAGAGCTTATGTGTTGCAACATCGAGACGCTCAAGAAGCTTTTTATGCATTAACGGACAAACTTAGAAAAGAACCACTGCATTGAATGACTTTTCGCTTCATTTACCGTAGTAAACCCTAGCATTACGGTAGCCTATATTTCGCAGGTATTTATTCCATTCCTCAGCTTGAAATCGATTAGCGAAAGGCCCTACTGCTACGTGTGGCCCTCGTGGTTGCGCCCTTTCGGTAACTCCGCCAGATCGTCCTAAATCTTGACTAAATCGGGCTAGATTCTGCCTAACTTGTGAGCCGATCGCAGATAACTGTTCTTGAGTGGTAGGAATAGCGACATAATATCTAGAGGCTTGCTTAGGAGGATTTATATTACTGCGATAGCCTGCAAA
The DNA here is from genome assembly GCF_034931145.1 of Nostoc sp. UHCC 0252. Lineage (NCBI taxonomy): Bacteria > Bacillati > Cyanobacteriota > Cyanophyceae > Nostocales > Nostocaceae > Nostoc > Nostoc sp. UHCC 0252. Next base: position 44,915 of record NZ_JAYGHE010000036.1, read on the forward strand.
GCTTCTATCACTTACATCTATCTCCTGTCCGTTAGCAAAGCTGAGAATCCGGGCGTTATATATGCCCCGTGACTGTAACTCATTTACCCGTTGTTGGGCGTTAGATACTCTGTTAAAAACACCTGACTGAATAACATTTCGTCCCTGGTACTGGCGAATGTAAGCACTGGGTTCAATTTGACGGATTGCTTGTAGCGTCTGAAAATCACTACTATCTACATAAACTAAGTAGCGCTCAAAGTTCTGGTCATATTGACTAAACTGTGAAGGCTGAAAATTCTGCTCAAACTGATTGTTTTGTACTGGTTGAGAAGGCTGAAAATCTTGCTCAAACTGATTATTTTGTAACGGTTGGGAAGGCTGAAAATCCTGCTCAAACTGATTACTTTGTGCTGGTTGTAACTGCGGTGATGGCTGTTGACCAAAGGGAATTGGCGGTGGCGGTAAAGTTTCACCTGTTTGAGCCAATAGCAGGTTATTGTGGATTTGTGCTTGTGCTGGGATAGAGTCGAGAATCAGCACTAACCATCCTCCCACTAGTAAGGGAAGAAGTTTGATAGTGAGTTTGCAACCTTCAGAACTTCGGCGCAGCATTTTAAATGGGATAAATTGACTTGGTATTCCTCTCAACATAGTACTTAGAAAGTAGTCAAAGTATTTTTAGATAATTTCCATCAGGAACTAATTAGTTCACCGTTGTAGCAACTATATAGCGTTAACGTAAAATTAGATCATCTCTATGGCAAAAAATACATCCTTCAGAGGGAATAGGGAACAGGGAACAGGGGAAACCCACGGCTTAAAAGTCGTGACTTAAAAACCGAAGTGCTTTGGTAGTAAGGCTTTCAAGAGTGTGTGCTACAATTGGACAACCACGCATATCGTGTCGTGCTTTGTATGAAAAAAGTCGTCGTTGGTCTTTCTGGTGGCGTTGACAGTTCCACCGCCGCAGCTATCCTGCACCATCAGGGCTATGAAGTGATTGGTTTGACTCTTTGGCTAATGAAAGGCAAAGGTCAATGTTGCTCTGAAGGTATGATCGACGCGGCTGATCTCTGTGAACAACTGGGTGTTCCCCATGAAGTCGTGGATATTCGGGATGTCTTTCAAACCCATATTATCGATTATTTAGTGACTGGTTACAGCGCTGGGATCACGCCTTTGCCTTGCTCTCAGTGCAATAAAACGGTAAAGTTTGGGCCAATGGTGCAGTATGCTCGTGAACAATTGGGTTGCGATCGCATTGCCACTGGTCATTATGCCCGAATTAGCTATGACGAAGCAACTGGACGTTACCAGTTATTAAGGGCTGTTGACCGCAACAAAGACCAGTCATACTTTCTCTATGATTTGTCTCAAGATTTACTTGCAGCAACTATATTTCCTTTGGGGGAACTAGAAAAAACCGATACGCGCCGCATTGCGGCTGAATACGGACTGAAAACTGCTGATAAGCCAGAAAGTCAAGACTTGTGCTTAGTGGAAAGTAATGGTTCCATGCGGGCATTTTTGGATAAATATTTAGCCCCCAAAACAGGCGATATTGTCGATACCACAGGCAAAATTTTGGGACAACATGATGGTGTTCATAACTACACCATTGGCCAGCGCAAAGGCTTGGGAATTGCTGCTGCCGAACCTCTGTATGTGATTGAATTAGATGCGGCAAATAATAAAGTGGTAGTAGGCGATCGCACCAAGGTAACTCAGCCAGAATGCACTGTAAATCGGGTAAACTGGGTTTCTATTGCTGAACCATCTACCCCAATTCGTGCCGAAGTGCAAATTCGCTATCGTTCAACGCCTACACCAGTGACGGTGATTCCGTTGGAAAACTCGCGCGTGCGTTTGGTGTTTGATGAACCCCAATTCAGCATCACTCCTGGACAAGCGGCGGTGTGGTATGACGGGGAAAAAGTGTTAGGTGGCGGAATAATTGAGCAGTTTAGTTAAAAACCATATTTTTCGTAAGGGCACAGCATTGCTGTGCCCCTACAGCATGGTCTATGTACGTAGTTTACCGCCGTAGGCATCGCAGGATAATTAAAAAAAGCCTGAAATAGCCTATTTTAGGTAATGCATATCATGATGTATTTGTACAGTGCGTAAGTCGTATTATCTATGGAAAATAATAAGTATTTCTATTTATATTCCTGTAAAGCTCCTAATTTACGGATTCCTGGCCAAATCGTTGCGGTAGCAATTACCACTAAAATTGTACCAATTCCACCACCCACAACAGAAATAACTGGGCCGAACAAAGCAGCAGTCAAACCTGATTCGAAGCCGCCTAATTCATTCGAGGCGCTAATAAACACGCTATTAATAGCAGCAACCCGACCGCGTAAATGATCCGGTGTTCTGATTTGAACTAATGTATGGCGAATTACAACGCTAATAGTATCTAATGCGCCACCAAGGGTCAGCATCAACATAGACAGCCAAAAGGAACGAGAAAGTCCAAAGATAATTGTGACAACCCCAAAGCCAACTACTGACCACAATAAGGCCGGGCCTGCTTTGCGTAACGGTGGTAAATACGCGAGGGTAATAGCCATAGTCAAAGCACCGATGGAGTTTGCTGCTTGGAGATATCCCAACTCCACAGGCCCTACGTGTAAAATATCTTTGGCAAAAATCGGGAGGAGAGCGATCGCACCACCCAACAATACTGCAAACATATCTAATGTAATCGCTGCTAAAATCAACTGATTCTGCCAAACAAATTTAGCACCAGCAGCAAGTGCTTGGAGTGAGATTGGCTCAGTTGAGCGAATAACTTTTTGCTCTTTAATCGCCAGCGTTAAAATAAAACACAGCAATGCTGCGATCGCTGCTAATACATAAACTCCCGTAGCATTTCCTAACAGCGCAATCCCAAATCCCCCGAAGGCTGGGCCAATGACTGAGGCTAACTGAAAGCTACTACTATTCCAGGTGGCTGCATTCGTAAACGCACTGACAGGTATTAATTGCCACATCAGAGCATCACTGGCAGGTTTAAGAAATGCCCTCGCTACACCCGTTAATACTAAGCAGGCGTAAATTAGAAATATTGCACCCTGAGTATAGGAAAGTACCCCTAAAGCTAGGGAGGAGAGGGCTAACAGTATCACCGAGAGTAACATGGTCACTTTGCGATCGCGGCGATCGGCAACATCTCCGGCAATTAAGGTGAGAATAATCATCGGTAAGACTTGCGCCAGTCCCACACCACCTAAAGCGATCGCTGAGTTAGTCCGTTCATAGAGTTCCCAGCCAATCGCTACAGTTTGCATTTGCGACCCCACGAACAGCACTAGCCGTCCAATGGTAAATAGCCGATAGTCTCGAAACTTAAAGGCTGCAAAGGGATCGTGTTGTGCAACCTCAAAGTTATGGGGCTTTGAGTTCTGTTTTCTCGAAGACATTTTTTAGTAGAGTTAAGCCTTCTTCAATGTTGGAAATTTGGTCTTCTGAAAGACCTTTCAGTAAATCAGTAATATGAGCGCGAGTTTGATCTTGGGATTGCTTAAGATGGTGTTTTCCATCTTCAGTTAAATTGAGCAGCACCCGCCGCCGCTCTTGAGGATGAGCAATCCGTTTCACAAAGTCGCGTTGTACCAAGCGTTCTATGGTTGCTGATGCTGTGGCAGAAGTGACACCTAAATGCTCTGCTAAGTCAGATAATGAAGCACCAGGATTCCGGTTGATAAATGCTAGCGATCGCAACTGAGGTATAGATAAAAAGGCGGCACTATGGGCACGCATATCCGCTCGGATAAACCGCATCACTAATGGAACTGTTTCCATTACTCTAGCGGCACATTCTTCGGAAGTTGCACCTTGATTAGGTTTATCCAAGGTCATGGGCTTGTTGTTCTCCTAGTTACATGGCCACCCGTGGATAAAGTTTTCCACCAAGGATGGCCAAAATTATTAATGTGAATAAGAGAATTGTACAATCCAGACCAAAGCCATAGATGCTAGTGCCATTCAACAGCATAGTGCTACGTAAGCCGTCAACCAGATAAGTCAACGGATTAAAATGAGAAATCAACTTTAACCAACTGGGCATCAACGAAATTGGATAGATGGCATTGCTAGCAAAAAATAACGGCATGGTTAACAATTGTCCAATACCCGTCATCCTTTCTCGACTTTTCACCAAACAGCCAATAATTAGTGAAAAAATACAAAATGTTCCCGCCCCCAGTATGACTAGGAGTAATACTTGGAAAATAGCTAGGGGATGAAGATTTAGTTTGACACCTAATAAAAATGCTAATCCGTAAATGAATATTACCTGAGATAAGCACCTCACCCCACACGCCAAAGCTTTGCCCAACACCATCGCCACGCGAGGCGTAGGACTAGCTAAAAATTTATGAACAATCCCTAAATCTCGCTCCCAGATTAGCGTCATCCCACCACTAAAAATTGCCACAAACAAAATACTTTGAGCCAAAATACCAGCAGAAATAAAGTCTAAATAGGGTAAGTTCCCTGTAGGAATCGCGCGAGTTCGGGCGAAAACTTGCCCGAAAATTAGCAACCATAAGGCTGGTTGCACAGCCCGAACAACTAAATCCGTGGGATCGTGGCGGAGTTTACGGATTTCTAATTCTGCGATCGCCAGGGTTTTTGTAACTAGCTCTTTTATTGCAGAGATCAAATCTACTCGGACAGTGGGTGGTGCTTTAACCCAACCGTTGAGCAGTACGTCTGGTTCTTGCTGTGTCACGGTAGTTGACTCCTGATGTTAACTGGTCGCCTGTATAGTGAATAAAGACATCATCCAAAGTTGCATTTGGGTTATCTAAAGAAGCTTTTAAGTCGCTTGGTGTACCTGTGGTAACGACTTCACCTTGTTGCATAATTGCTACTCGGTTACATAAGCTATCTGCTTCTTCTAAAAAGTGGGTTGTTAAAAATATAGTTGTGCTGTAATCAGCACAGAGTTGTAGTACAAGCTGCCATACTTGAGTTCGAGCGATGGGATCTAGTCCAACAGTCGGCTCATCAAGAAACAAAATTTGGGGTTGATGGAGAACTGATATGCCGATTTCCAGTTTGCGGATCATCCCACCAGAGTAGTTGCGTACCAAGCGTTTCGCCGCATCTTGCAAACCCATGTATTCTAAAATTTCATAGATACGGCGATCGCGTCCTTTGGCAGGTATTCCATACAGCTTGGCGAAGATTAAAAGATTTTCGTAACCCGTGAGGCTACCATCAGCAGACAGCGCCTGGGGTACATACCCGATAGCCCGTCTCACAGGATTAGATTGACGAGCCACATCATAGCCAGCTAAAGTTGCTTTCCCTGTACTGATAGGCAGTAAGGTTGTCAACATCTTAAGAACTGTACTTTTCCCTGCTCCATTGGGGCCAAGCAGTCCAAATACTTCACCCTGTTCCACAGATATGCTCAGGTTATTAACTGCGGTTAACTTTCCAAAACGGCGTGTGAGTCCCTGAGTTTCAAGGATTAGCGGTTTTGGTTCGCTAGGAGGTTCTGACCGATTTATTTTTGTCGTCAGTATAGTCACAATTTTGATGCACTTTTATCAATTAGTTAAACTAACTATTAGTTTGTCAATATATCTGTCTGAAGTCAATAGACTTGTACAAAAATCTGAATCAGACAGGACTTACGCAAAAAAAAATACCCTAAACCTTGATTTTCCGGTAAGGGCAATTAATGTAGGAGTACTCCAAGTAAAAAAATGCTCGCAATGACGGGTTTTGGATCATTCATTTTTTGGAACACTCTAGATGCAAAGCGGCTACTCTGCGAGTTCTTTAACGCAGGGACTCCAAAGAATAAATTATTCCCAAAAAAACAATAGTCTTGGCGAAAACAAGAGTGACATTCACCTCTAGCCTAAGTATAGTTTTTTCTTTTTAATACAGCATTCACTGGATAAATGCTGTACAAAACTCTAACCTAAGCGCCTCTAATCTCTCTTCTTCAAAATATTATGCTTTAGCTATCCATATCCAATAGTGAACAAGTTATGCAATTACGCACAATCCTTATTTCCGTTTCTGTGCTGCTTTTGGTTGGCTTTTTAGGCTTTGAGTTAGAACTGAGTTTACCAGGAAGACCACCTTCCATTAACAACACTTATACGCCATTGACAAAATCGCCTCCGACAGGAATTGGTTCTTATGATGTGTTGGGTTACGTAATCAGTAAAGATCAAGGGGACAAATGGCTACAAACACCAAAAGGGCGTGAAGCCCTTTCACCTGATCAGGGTGCAGTTGCGGTGACAGAAGAACTCATCGATTTAGGTCGAAACGCTTTTTATCAGGAAACCTTTGGTAACGAATATTTGTTTACAGATGTTGTTGGTATCTTAGATGGGCCTGTCAATGTAGGTAGTATTGCCAAAGCTGTTTTAGCGCTTAAAGGTCAATCGACAACCAACCTACAAATTCCATTGGATAAAGATATCACTGTGGGGAATCGCACTTTCAAAGCTGGCACAGTCATTAACACTGGTTTAGATGTCCCCAAAGGTTCCCTCTTTCCTTTGGGTATTATCACCCATATTAAAAATGCTCAAGTCAGAGCAGGTATTACCTGTGCAGTCTGCCATACAACTGTCAGTAAGAAGACTGGACGCATTCTCGAAGGTGCAGTTAATACAGATATTAATCTCGGCCCATTACTAGCATTTGCAAGCAACAGTGCTGCGCTTTTTCGCCAGACACAAGTCAACCCAACCACAATTAATCTAGGTCAGCATACTTTTGTTAATAATAAGGGAGAAACTGCATATCTCCCAGATGCAAAACAACTAGAAGATGAAGTTGATGCAGCCATGCTCTCCTGGCCTCCTGGCAACTTTGTTTCCAACGGCGACCTCGAAAATAACTCAGCGCAAATTCCCTCTTCATATACCCACGAAACCTTCCCCTACGCTTGGAGTGGCGTTGCTTCTATTGGTTGGTTTCATGGTTTGACTACTTTAAATAATGCAGTTTTCGGTTTGAATGCCGACCCTACTACTACCGCAGACGCGAGTGAAAAGGTTTTTGGCATCAGTAAAGAAGTCTATTTGGGAACAATATTACAAAATTCATCCAATCCTCAGTTTCGGCTACCTGAAGGTGCAAAACCATCAGAATTTTTTAATAAGGTAGATCCCACACCCGGAGAACCCGGTCTTAATAGCGTCATTAAAATGCCTGAATATCCCAAAGGTACGCTGTTTATGCAAAATGGATTAATGGCAAATACCCCTGGTTTACCTGTAGCTGCTCAATTGAATGGTATGTCCGCCTTCCAAAATACCTTGGCCCCACCTCCCCATGAAGCAGCTGATTTAGAAACATTAAAACGTGGTGCAGCAATTTTTACCAAAGCAAATTGTTTCCAATGCCATAGCGATCGCTACTTTACTAACCATAAAATAATTCCGGTCAAAGAAGTAGGAACGCAGCCCAAGCGAGCGCCTGCATCAACTAAATTTGCTAAAGAATTTGTAACACCTGATACCTATCCTTCTAATGTACCTGTACCCTTGCCCCCAAACCCACCAGTTTTAAAAATACCGACTGATATTACCCCACAGGAAGATATTGAGCTTGCTTATGCTCTCAGTGACCCGGATGGTGGTTATAAAGTACAACATCTAATTGGGTTATATCTCACTGCACCTTACCTGCATGATGGCGGAGTGGCTGCTAGTACTGAGGCTCTCAAACAAGATGAAAATGGACGCTTCATCATCAATAAACCCGATGAATTAGGTATGGCAGGAACCCTAGTACAAGGTATTGAACCTGACCCAGAATCCAGCTTACGAGTCTTACTTGACCGGAATTTGCGTTCTGCTGTGGTTGCAGCAAACCGAGCCAATCCTAGATTGCAACAGTCGAATGTGGAAGGTAACGGTCATGCTTATTGGGTAGATGAAAAGGCTGGTTTTTCTACAGCCGACCAAACAGATTTAATTAAATTTTTGTTATCCATCGACGATGATCCAGCTGTGTTACCTGATGCATCGCACAGTTGAAATTTATCATTTTTTTTGGCGTTGCTGAATATGGGATGATTTAGCCCAATTTTGAACGAATTTTCAATGGTTTCAACCGCCAATTCATCCCGCATTTCATTTATGCAACGCCAGAAATTAAAAGGATTTTTGCGTCAGTTTTGGGATATTTTTTTTTGGAACTCGCTTATCGTTGTCTCACCATCTGCAATGCTGTTTGCATTTATGTCATGAAACATGGGAAATTAGTAGAATCGGCCACTCATGAATAATTAACTGGAGAAATCCGGCATTTATGCTAGTCTCTGACGTGTACAATCAGGTTTAAGAGAATTTACCCGTCTTTTTTCTGTCTCAATTACGAATTACGAATTACGAATTATTTATGTTTTTTGGCAATAATCAACCAGAATCGGGTGATAACAAGTGGCGTAGCCAGTTGGATAAATTTGTAAAAGCAAATCAGCAGGAATTGGCGGCGCTGTTTTGGGGATTGTGGTTAGCAAATGGTGAGAGTCAGGGTACTGTTGGTATTGATTTGCAACCAACGCCGCATTTTGTTTATTGTCCGAAAGAGCAGATAGAGAATTTAAATATTAGAGTTGAAAATCGACTTCAGGAAATTTTGGGAATTGTTGAAAATCATAAACCGGAAGTGGAAGTTGTGATGATTGGCATTGGGAAGGGTGAAATTAAGTTGATTCAGTTTGCACCGGAACCGGCACCACCGATTTGTTTTGAGCAAGCTGGGAAAGATGTAGATGGATTATTAGAACTTTTAGAACAGCGCATGAATGAAACTTTTAATTGATCACAAAATCAAATAAATGATGAGCCATTTCTAATTTAGAACAAGGTGCAATTTCTACCTGATTTCCTTGAATATCTAAAAATATCGCTTGATTATTATCGCTCCCAAAACCACTATTAGGTTGGTCTATAGGATTGGCAACAATAGCATCTAGTTTTTTACTCTGTAATTTTTCTAATGCAGGCTTGACAATATCACCACTTTGTGCTGCAAAACCAATTAATGTCTGATGTGGCTGTTTAAGTTTTGCTAATTGGGCGACTATATCCGCTACTGGTTCTAGGGCTAAGGCTTGGGGGAGCGATCGCTTGGGCAATTTTTCTGTACTATAATCTCGTGGCTTCACATCTGCCACGGCTGCTGACATGACAATAAAATCAGCGTTGGGTAAACGTTCCACCATAGCGTGCTGCATTTGCTCGGCACTAATTACGGGAATTGCTCGCACTCCTAATGGTACATCCCAACTAGCTGGGCCATGTACTAGGGTGACGTTTGCCCCTCTGTGAAGTGCGGCTTGTGCTAAAGCTAACCCCATTTTACCTGTAGAAGGATTACCTATAAACCTTACTGGGTCAAGAAACTCTCGCGTTCCTCCAGCACTAATCAACACTCGTTTCCCAGCTAAATCTCGTTTGCCTTGAGTGTGTAACAACGATTGGATGTGAGTCAAAATTTCTGGAGGTTCTGCTAATCTACCAGCACCGATGCGATCGCACGCTAATAAACCCGATCCTGTATTCATCCCATGATATCGGCTATCTATTAATAGCTGTTGCCAATTTCGCTGCACCGATACCTGTTCCCACATATCCGTATTCATTGCCGGTGCTAACAGCACGGGACAAGTAGAAGCGAGTACAGTATTTGTGAGTAAATTATCCGCCATCCCGTAGGCTAACTTTGCTAATGTATTAGCCGTCAAGGGGGCTATTACCATAACATCTGCCCATTCACCCAACTCAATATGTAACGGACGAGAGTGAGTTGGTTGCCAAAAATCATCATCTGTGTAGGCGGGATGACGAGATAGGGTGGCTATTGTCAGAGGTGTAATAAATTTTTGTGCTGAACGGGTGAGGATAACTCGGACTTCCACCCCAGTTTTATACAGCGTCGAAACCAATTCACAAACTTTGTAGGCGGCGATACCGCCACCTACAGCTATTAGAACCCTTTCCAACTTTGGATTAGTCATAGTAAAAAGTTAGGAGTAAGTAGTAACTTAGAAGAAAGTAATTACGAATATTAATTTCCAACTCCTAACTTTTGTAGAGACGCGATTAATCGCGTCTCTACCTAACTCTCAACTAAGCTTCATCGTAGGGTTCCAAGTCTAAGAGGTAGATATAGGGTTCGACTAACTCTGGACGCTGAAATGCGATCGCTCGCAATAGATGCCAATCATTTAAACCATCAAAAGCATTACTATAATTATCCAGATCCAGACGTGCAGCTAATTCTTCTACTTCTGCCGCAGTAATGGCAGCAATTTCTTTCCTGGAAATGCTTAGAGTTGTCATAATGCTAGCCCCTCCCTTATGCAGCACTCGCCTTCAGCATGGGTTAAGTTGCGCTGAACGCAGCCACCCTATATATATTACTCATTAGAAGGCATAGATTTCGTGAAAATTTTCAGCATTTATACCAGAATTTATAAAAAATTCGTAATTCTGACTAGCCAATTACATTGACAACGAAATTCCGTAGCACCTCTAACGTTTGTGGATTTATTTCATGCCCCATATCAAATTCGTGGTATTCTACGCCCACTCCTAGAGATTTTAAAGTTTCTCGCGCCTTCAAAGCAGCTTGCAGTGGGACAACTTCATCATATTTACCGTGGCTGATTAAAGTCGGTGGAATCCCTTTTTGATTTGCCATTATTGCGTCGGGGTGTAAATACCCACTCATGACAGCTAAACCTGCTAGGGGCAATTTTGAGCCAACATCTAAAGTCATTGCTCCGCCTTGAGAAAATCCACTTAAAATGGTGCGTGACAAAGGTATACCAGTGCTGCTTTCTAAAGATTGCAAAAAATCTATTAGTTGTTGCCGACTTTGTGTCAATCCTTCATACATATTTTCTACTCGTAGGTCATACCACGCTCTTCCTATAGGAGAATAGGGATAAGGATAAGGCGCATTGGGCAAGACAAACTCGTAATTGGGTAAGTTAAGCAAGGGTAACAAAGATGCCACATCCTCAGCATTAGCTCCCCAACCATGCAAAGTGACAATTAAGCCTGCGGGGGGTTGAGAAGTTTCTCTTTTAACAGTGATAGCTTGTAAAGACAGAGGTTTACTCCTAAAATTTTACTCTTCTAAATAGATCCTATAGGAATCCGGTTTGATTCCTGAAATTCTGTTTTAATAAACATTCAACAGATTCTTATCTTAAATTAATTTAAGCGAAGCTACGATGCTTTAAATTGTCTTTTGAGATTAATTTAAAGGTGTGATATGGAAATAGCAGATTTTCTCGGTCTTTTACATCCAGCGATCGCAATTATATTTGTGTTTCCAATCATCGGGACAGTAGTTAATTTTGCTTGGCAAACACGCCAACGCAGATTGCAAATTTTAGCTGGGGGTAAGAGCAAAATTCCCCCAGTGGTGGGTACAGAACATAAACAGTTAGGTGACAGGCTCACAAGCGCAGTTGTCGGATTAACTTTAATTGGATTAAGCTATCCTATTGGCAAAAATCTTATTAAAAATCAATTGTGGAATAAAACACCCTTTCAAGTTGTTTTTATCCTATTAATATTGGCTGCTACTATCGCCTCTTTAATATTTCTCTATCGGGCAAAGCAGCGACTTTGGCGGGCAGTTTTTGCCACTCTAAGCGGTGCAGGTTTAGTAATATTAGGCTGTCAAGATGGAGTATTTCGCCGTACCAATGAGTGGTATTGGTCACATTATTATATTGGTATTACCGCAGCCCTGCTAATGATTTTTTCATTAGCGATTGTTCCAGATATTTATAAAGATAAATCTAATCGCTGGCGGATCGTCCATACGATTTTAAACTGCATTGCTTTGTTACTATTTGTTGGACAAGGTATGACAGGAACACGAGATTTATTAGAAATTCCCTTAAGTTGGCAAGAACCCTATATTTATCAGTGTGATTTTGCTAATAAAACTTGTCCAACGCCAAATTCTCAACCACCAAAGTAAACTCAGGAATCTCTATTGAAGAAGAATTCAGAAGTCAGAATTCAGGAGTCAGAATAAAGAGCGTGGGGGATTCTGGCCCGTCACTGAATTGTTGCACCATTAAATCTTCTCTTTCAGAGACGCTGCGCGAACGATTTAGTAGGGGTGCAAAAACGCCCTTGATTCATCCGCTCTTTCGTTCAAAATTCATTCTGTTAGCGGTAGCGGGGGTTTAGCCCATTCTGACTCCTGACTCCTGAATTCTGTTCGATAAATCAATTATCCAATTTCTCCATATAGTAAAGACTTATATCATGTCCGACTAAGGCGATCGCGAATTGCTTTAAGTTGGTTTTGAGTCTTAATTGGCTCTCGCGGTGCTGGCAGTTCTGTATTGGGCCAGTTGGGCAAACTATTACAGGGACATAACAATGCCGGCATCCCGACATTTCGCGCAGCTACTGGCATATTACAACGACCACAAGGAACCATATCCCATGCTGGTGTCAACAGTTCAGCAATGGTTTCTTGCGTACCCTCTAGGTAACAATCACCTGATTCTGGCGAGAGGATTTTCTGCCAGCACTCTTCAAATTCTTCACTATAGCGATCGCTATCTAGCACCGATTTAGGTAAAATGCTTGCCTTACCGTTGCCCGTAATCACTCTCTTACCCAACTGAAACCAGTAGGCAAGGTATCCTTTAACTTCTTCTTTGGTTGCCATAAGACAATTTTAGATTTTAGATTTTGGATTAATTTAAATTAATAGTTAAGAATCTTGACTTCTGAATACTCCAGCATCCTCTGTGTTTGGCAATGGTGAACCAAGAACACTGAGATTGAGAACATGACCAGCAGTAACTAAATAAACAGTTTCGCTAAGGGCAGCTAGCTGGCGCACTAAAGAACCCAAGCGATCGCGGAATGCCCTCCCAAGGGGATAAGCTGGTATCACACCCCAACCCACCTCTTCTGCTACAAACAGCATATCAGCAGCAACCAGATCCACCGTCTCTAATAACTCTACAACGATATTTTTCCAACTAGATTCGTCCTCCTCTAAGAGATTAGCAACCCAAGTTCCTAAAGAATCAACTAAAAGGCAGGTATAGGGTTTGGCATCAGCCAGAGTAGCAGACAGTTCTACAGGTACAGATAGAGTTGCCCAGTCTTGAGGACGGCGTTGTTGGTGTTCTAAAATGCGTTGATGCCATTCTTGATCATCTGGGTTATCGGTGGCTGTTGCTACGTAAACAACTGCTTTCCCTGACTGCATAGCCAGAGTTTCCGCCCATTCACTTTTACCAGATCGGGCTGGCCCTGTTACTAAGATGATTTTACCCAAAGTTGTTTTTTGAGTATTTTAACAAAAGAGGCAGGAAGAATATCGCCGTCTATCTTTTCTACCAATATGCCTACGGTTGCAATTCATCACCGCAGTTTTTTACTGCATTGACGAGATTTTTGGTTTCAAATAACTTTTAAGAGATAAAATTAGCACCAGCACCACTCAAAATTTTTATATTCATAATTCTGTTTCTAGTTAGGATTGACAGCCCACCGCAAACAGGACTATCGTCATCATGCAGCAGGTAAAAACCCTTTCTAATTACGAATTACGAATTAGATTGGTGTTACAAATGGCTAGAGCCGAAAATCCCAACGACCCCATTTTTAATTATTCAACACCATTGGGGACAGCATAAATTTAGGATGTCTTTATGAACGCAGGCTTAAAACGCATAGAAGCAACTCTACATGATTTAGGGAATCGCGGCACTGCCTCTGCCGCCGAAGCAGGTGATTCGACAACAAAACGGCCTTTCTCCTTTAGAATCAGTGTCGGAGCCAACGAATCCGCAGAAAGTACACAAACTCCATCCTCTCAGGAAGAACAAACAGTTGACACTGAGAGAGATTATCCTGCTGAACAAGATTTTTTTCCTCACCATGATTCTGTGCAGACCTTTCAAACAGAAGAGAATGGTGGCAAAACACCCAGCCTACCCAAGTTAAAAACTCCGACCTTTAGTAACCATCGCCACGGAGCAAATCCAGCATTGGCGATGAATTTATTGCAAGAAATTCAGGAAACTGTCGCTGGTTGGCAAATAGAACTGCAAAATATTTTAAAACAAATTCAGGATATTTACTTAGAAGGGCCAATTGTCAATGGCTGGTTAGAATCCAATCCCAGTGAACCAGAAGCCGGAGGAACCGCAACACTGCGCCATGCAGAAGTTGACCGCCTGATGAATTACGTAGAAGAAATTTGTACTACTGGTGGGAAAGTATCTTATAAATCATCGATTAACGGCTACCGTCTCTGTGGTGTGGACGATGCTGGTAAAGTCTGGTCACGTCCATGTCCAGCAGATCAGGTTCCTAATGTTAGTATGGCGATCGCACGTTACCAAAAGTTACGTCAACTGTTGGGGCGCAAGCAATCTTTAGAAACCCGCCTGAGTCAACTGGCCCAAACACTTGTAGTTTTACACAGTCATATTCAACAAACGTGAAGTTTTAAAGATTATTTCCGAAGAAACTCGGTTGGTGGGTCGGTAATTTTTGGTTTAGATTAACTCTCAACAGGCGTGCGTTGGATTTAAGATTTTTATCTAAAATCGCTCGACTGAGCGACTTGCCTTGAGCGGAGCCGAAAGGAGCCGAAGTCCCAAATCTCAAATCCAAAATAAAATCTATGCCAGACACCCAAATTTCTGCCATTATCTGTACCCACAATCGAGATACCTATTTAGGGGCTGCAATTGATAGTCTTTTAGCACAGGATTTTGCTGCTGACTTTGAAATTGTGATAGTTGATAACGGATCTAGCGATCGCACCCGTGAAGTGGTAGAACAAAGGGCCCACAATCCGCGCCTGAAGTATGTATTTGAACCCACTATCGGTTTATCTGTCGCCCGCAACACAGGCGCAAAAGTAGCTACTGGTGATATTCTTGCTTATTTGGATGACGATGCTGTTGCGAGCAAGGGCTGGCTACAAGTTTTATATTTTGCCTATTACAATAATTCTAAACTAGCGATCGCAGGTGGCAAAGTCACTCTCTTATGGCCCCCAGGAATTCAACCACCACGGTGGCTATCTCCAGGGTTAGCTGCAAATTTGGGTGCATACGACTTAGGTGATACCAACATTTACATCGAGCAACCTGGCTTAACGCCCAGAGGCTTAAATTACTCCATCCGCCGCAGTTTCCTAGAAGAAATTGGCGGTTTTGATATTCATCTCGGTCGAGTGGGGAAAAATCTATTATCAAATGAAGAACTGCAAATGACCGAATTTGCCCTACAGCGTGGTTGGCAAGTCGCTTATCTTCCCGAAGCGCTGGTTGCTCACAATGTTGCGCCAGAACGCCTCCAACGCACCTGGTTTTTAAACCGAGGTTGGTGGCAAGGTATCAGTGAATGCTATCGAGAACAACTCGCTGGTAAAGCTGGAATCGCTCAATTGCAGCGAGGTGGCGAACGGTTTGTGCGTGGCTTGTATAAAGCATTGCAATATTTTTCTGATCCGGCAGAACGGTTTGACAAACTTGTATATGCTTATGGTCAGATTGGCTACTTAAATGCTGCTATTCAAGGTCTTTTATTCACATCAAATAAGAAATAAAGAAGAATCGAGAATTCAGAATTCAGAATGCTTTACTCCTAACTCCTAAATATATGTCATCTAAAATACCAGTTTCAGTCCTAATCCCAGCAAAAAACGAACAAGCAAATTTACCAGCCTGCCTTGCTAGCCTTAGCAGAGCAGATGAAATATTTGTAGTAGATTCCCAAAGTACCGATAACAGCATTGAAATTGCGAAAAGTCACGGTGTAAATGTCGTGCAATTCAACTTCAATGGACGCTGGCCCAAAAAGAAAAATTGGTCTTTAGATAATCTCCCTTTCCGTAACGAATGGGTGCTAATTGTAGATTGCGATGAGCGCATCACCCCCGAACTTTGGGAAGAAATTGACCAAGCAATCCAAAATGAGGAATATACAGGCTATTACCTTAACCGCCGCGTATTTTTCTTAGGAAAATGGATTCGTTATGGTGGGAAATATCCTGATTGGAATCTTCGTTTATTTCAGCATAAAAAAGGTCGCTACGAAAATCTACACACAGAAGATATTCCTAATACTGGTGACAACGAAGTTCACGAGCATGTGATTTTGCAGGGCAAAGTTGGGTATCTCAAAAATGATATGCTCCACGAAGACTTCCGCGACCTTTACCATTGGTTAGAACGTCATAACCGCTATTCCAATTGGGAAGCCAGCGTTTATTTTAATACTCTCACAGGTAAAGATGATAGCGGCACTATCGGCGCGAATCTCTTTGGCGATGCAGTGCAACGCAAGCGCTTTTTGAAAAAAGTCTGGGTACACCTGCCATTTAAACCCTTTTTACGGTTTGTTTTATTTTATATAATTCAACGCGGTTTTTTAGACGGCAAAGCCGGATATATTTATGCACGTTTGCTGAGTCAATATGAATATCAAATTGGCGTTAAACTTTACGAATTACGTAATTGTGGTGGTCATTTAAATACTGCAACTACCCCAAAGGCAGAAGCAGGGGAGCAGGAGAGCAGAGGAGCAGAGGTAAAGCTATTGACTATTGACTCATAACTAATGACCAATGACCAATGACAAATGACCAACCTTTCGTAGATTTACGTAAATATGACCAATCTTGGTTTGATCGGGGACGGCCAAGTTGGTATGTTTTGTTATGGTGGCTTGTACAAGCGATCGCATTTCCCCTGACTCCTCAACCGTTAAATATTCTGCGTTGTGCTTTGCTACGACTATTTGGCGCTCATATTGGGCAAGGTGTATTAATTCGACCCACCGCCCGTTTTACCTATCCTTGGAAAGTTACCATTGGCAACTACAGCTGGGTTGGAGATAACGTAGTTTTTTACAGCCTCGATCAGATAAACATCGGTGAACACTGCGTAGTTTCTCAAAAAAGTTACCTGTGTACTGGTAGTCACGATATCCAAGATCCTGCTTTTGGGTTAAAAACAGCGAGTATCACTATTAATAATGGTGCATGGGTAGCGGCAGATTGTTTTATTGGGCCGGGAGTGCAAATTGGGGCTAATGCTGTGATTGGCGCTCGTAGTACTGTTTTGACTAATATGCCTTCTGGACAGGTTTGTTGGGGAAGCCCTTGTCATCCAAAAACGAATCGGATAAAACTTGATCCCTCTACAAACCCGTGATTTCATAGATAAACACAGAAAGGTAGCACAGCTAGCTGTGCTACCTTACGTTTTCTAATTTTCTAGATGGTATCGAACAGAATTCAGGAGTCAGGAGTCAGAATGGGCTAAACGCCCCGCTACCGCTAACAGAATGAATTCTGTATGACTGGCGGATGAATAACCGGGTTTAAGACCCCCACCAAATCTATGATTTGGTGGGGGTCTTAAACCTGCGCCGGTCTGAATCCCCGACTGATTTATTCTGACTCCTGAATTCTGACTTCTGAATTCTTCTTCATCCTGCAATTCCTCTGTTTGCAACAACGAAGTTTGGTAAATAGAGGAATTGCGGAAGTCTACATGGAATTAAGAGTGGCTTTCTAGCGGATTAGCAATGTATTTGAATGTAGGCTCAGAATTCCAAGGGCCACGCTCATCTTTACCATTACCATCTGTAGATAGGTTGTAGTAGAGAGCAACAGTTTCATCTGGTTTAATATTACCAAAGAATGGATCTGTCAGCTTACCTAGCGAATCTAGAGCTTTCATAAACATCTGGGTATGAGAAATTTCTCGTGTTAACAGATGAACTAAAGTTTCTTGAGTTCCTTTGTCAGTCGCTAACTTAATCAACTCTTCGTAAGTTTGACGAGCGCCAGCTTCTGCTGCAACGTTAGCTCTTAAATCACGGACTACATCTCCACCTTCATTCAAGTAACTTGCAGTCCAAGCATTACCCTGACTATCTAGGAAATGAGGCCCAAACCCTCTAACTGCAAACAGGGTACTCTTATAAGCCTCTGTTTGATCCGTATTCTTAGTATGAGCTTCAATGAGTTTACCAACCATTTCTAAATGGCTGAATTCCTCAATTGCAATGTCTTGGAGCATATCTTTAATTCCAGCATTTTCAACATGGAATGATTGAACCCAATATTGCAAGGCTGCACTAAGCTCTCCAGTAGCTCCGCCAAACTGCTCTAGAAGCAATTGGGCAAACCGAGGGTTTGGTTCAGTAACGTTAACTGCGTGAATAGGCTCTTTTTTGTGAAAAAACATAGATTTACACTTCCAAAAAATATGATGTTACAGAAGAAATTGAATGGTCTTTTAGAGTTTTTTCAGAGAGCCAATTTGATGTTTGATAGCTTCTCAAACTATTGAACTAGAAGACCTGTTAGTGTTGATAACTGACAATCGGTGATTAGACATTGCTGGTTCTTCTGATTAATCCTCATAGATAAATAGCAGCAATTGCGTCAAGCAGAGCTACTAAAATGCCAGGAAGAGTTAAACCAGCGCCAGCCACAGTAATTTGTAGATATCCTGTTCGCAATAGGGTAAACAGATTTCCACCGACAAAAGTGCCAATGATACCTAAAATGTGGACAGGATTCCACCACCTTGATGGACAGAATAAATAGCTTTAGCGATCGCTTACGGCGGGCGGATACCCTATCGCACCTGCCAAAAGCCCTAAAGCTACCCAAGCAATAATGCTCATAACTGCCTCAACAATCTCACTTGTATTTAAGTTATCAACTCTGATTTACAATTCTTTCTACCAGATGGGATAAATGCTAAATCCAAAAGTTAGACAAAAGGTTTACACCCAAATTTAGATAGGAATTGCAATTTGACGTTTATGCTATAGAATGGTCAAAAATCGTAAGTTTATTATTGAATTTCTAATCTCTAGGCTTTATTTTTTACAGAAATAATTATTGGCGAGAACACAATTTTCGATTTACTAAGAAAATCAGCAATAGGTATTTCGTTATATCTCTCTAAAGATATAATTATTTGATCTACCTTCTTGGTGATGCACAAAAATATTTATCAATCTAGTTTTACCATCCCCATAAAAATCTATTTTTTTATATAATCAATATTCAAAATTCTTTTTAAGAGGTAATCAGAATTAAAGCCCCCCCAATTTATCGGGGGGTTGAGGGGATCGATAACGTTTTGCTACCGACGAAAGGACTTTTGAAACATCCTCTAAGGAGGGTTAATGAGGCGACTATTTTAAATAGCACGAGAGAATTTTGTCTCTTGCATTTTTGTGTGGGTATCAAATATAACAGCAATATTTCTGACTAGTAATCTACCGATGTCTGTAATCTGGATCTGATTTTTTGATAAGCTGACTAGACCATCGGCTTCTAATGGTTTTAACGCCTCTAGTTCATCAGGAAAATATTCATCAAAATTGATCTGATATTTGTTTTCAATATCCTGCTTATGCAACTGAAAGTGAGACATAATACCCATGATTACATCCCGCCTAATAATATCATTTTGAGTCAGCTTAACACCCTTGCTAACAGGTAAATTACCCGATGCAATTGTTTGATAATAATCCTTTAATTCTTTGTGGTTTTGAGCATAAGCATCTTCTAGCATACTTATGGATGTAGAACCAAAGCCAAATAATTCTGTTTCTGCGTGGGTAGTGTAACCCTGAAAATTGCGTTTGAGAGTGCCATTCCGTTGAGCGATCGCTAGTTCATCATTAGTTTTTGCAAAGTGATCCATCCCAATAAATAGATATTGGTTACTCGTCAATTCTTCAATAGTCATTTTTAGAATATCTAACTTTTCCTCGGCTGGGGGTAGCGCCTCTTGAGGAATATTTTTTTGTGTAGGTTTGAGCCACGGTACATAGGCAAAGTTAAAAACAACAATTCGGTCAGGATCTAACTCAATTGTTTTTTTCAGCGTTTCTTGAAATGTCTCGCGGGTTTGATAAGGTAAACCATAAATTAGGTCTACATTCACACTTTCAAACTTAGCTTCTTTGACCCAACTCATAACATCAAAGAGCATTTCTTCTGGCTGAACACGATTCACAGCTACTTGAACTTGGTGATTAAAATCCTGAATGCCGAAACTAATGCGGTTGAACCCAATCTCTCTCAGAAAGAAAATGTAATTTTTATCGATATAGCGAGGATTAATTTCAATTGAAATTTCTGCTTGTGGGTCGATGTTGAAATAACGATTGATGTTTTTCCATAAAAATTCTACTTGGTGATGATCCAAGTAATTAGGAGTGCCGCCTCCCCAATGGATTTGCAGCACTTTTCTATTTGGATCGATTAAAGCTGCGGTGTTTTTAATGTCTTGAACCAAAGACTCCACGTAAGGTTTAGCAATATTCTTGTTGTTGGAAATTACCGTATTGCAGCCGCAGAAGTAGCAAGCACTTTGGCAAAAAGGGATGTGGAAATACAAACTCATAGGAGTTTGGCGTTGATTAGATGCTGCGATCGCGGCCTTAAAATCATATTCAGTGAATGTTTCGCTTAACTCTGTAGCGGGCGGGTAACTAGTGTATCTAGGTGCGCGAGTATCGTACTTTTGAATCAGATCCAGATCAAACTTGACACCAGGTAATAGAAAAACCATTGAGTTGCTTTCCAATGAATGAGGGGAGTAGGGAGTGGGGAGTGGGGGAGGCAGAGGAAGCAGAGGAGGAGAATGACTAATGACTAATTAGTTAGACTATTAAACAAGACTTGGCCGAGTGCTTTAATTAAACTTCCTTCTAACTCTTGAGCCATTTGCAAATTGAACCCAAAGGCATTATTAGCTTCTGCAACAATCCGTTCTGTTGTTATATCATCAACGGATAATGCATTTAATGCCTGACGATACTTATCCTTAAATGCTTTTTTATCAGGAATTTGCTCAAAATTGTAAAATGACGTGCCTTCATAACCAGAAAGTTTCAGGGCTGAATGAGCAACTTTTTGTAGCATTTGACCCCCAGAAAGATCGCCCATGTAGCGAGTGTAAGCATGACCTAACAATAAGGCTGGTTCACTAACAGAAATTTCCCGAATGCGGTCAATGTACTTTTGGGTAGCGGATGAGGGTGTTATTTGCTCTCGCCAATTATCCCCATAATAAAATACCATGTCTTTTTCGAGGGAGGATTGACGATTAAGTTCAGGAAAGTAAGTTGCACTAATTACAGGATGGTCTATATTGCTATGTAATGCTGCTTCTAGTTCGCTGTAGACGTAATACAAGTTGCTTAAAAATTTGGCGAAGCAGTCTTTATCCACAACTCCTTGCACAAAACATTTCATGAATGCCACATTTTCTGCTGATGTGTGGGCTTGTTGAGTTCCAGAACGCAGTTTGATGGCGAGATTGCTACTCATTGTTGCTTCCTTCATGTTCAAGCGCAAGGTTTCACGGCAGTCACCGACTCAGGATGCCTACCAGTGCCAGCTACAAGATTGTTATTCTAGGTTTAGAGAGGATCTGCATCAGTCCATCCAGCAAGTACCACTGCTAATGTAGATCCAGGTATTTTTATTTCTCCTAAGATTATTTAACTATTAATTTATATATAACTATAAAGATATTAGTATTTATTTATGTTTTTCTGATACTCATGTTCAGGTACATTTCAGTTGAGTAGTAACAAAACTGATTGTGGAATTGGCATGACGGTGGCAGAAGGCGATCGCTAAGTTATGCTGTAGGATGGCAACTCGATTTTTGTATTATTAGTAACTGCGATCGCAGTTGATAATTCACTGTTCGCTATTAAAACTGGCTATTATTTATCGCAGCTTTTCTCAGTAAATTTGTGGCACACCAGGCGAAAAGTAGAAATGCGTTAAATTCAATTTCTGAGTCGATTAGCAGTAATCGGCAGAGATAGTTTTTAATCCTAAAGCGGGCAAAGATAAGGAGGAACATCAATTAATCCAACATGCTTGGGTTAAGCATTCTTTTCTCTTCTCTTTGTTTCCTCTGCGGTTTGTTAAAAATTTGACTTTGATAGAGAGGTTTAGCCTTAACTGAACCGTATTGTTGATTAATGTGTAACTAATGCGAAATTTCCTGTTAGTTATCAAGCAAATTACTTTTGTAAACAAACATTACAAAGTTACAAGCTTTGCATAAATGAAAGATGTAACGCTGTCGAGTATTTATGCGAGCGGCTTTAAGATGATTTCTTAGCTTGCGACACAACCCTGATTTTGTATAACCACCACCTATAAAGGTAGCGGTAATTATTACATTATCTGAGATACAACTTATATTTTACGGAGAGATTATTATGGTATTACTTTCAACATTTGAATTACTTGTGAAGCCAATTGCTCCTACAGATAACTTAGGTGGCTTACCCCCAGCAGTTGCAAAAAAACTAGAAAAAGCTGCTCGGAGAGTTGTTCAAGGTTACTTTTTAACCATTGCTAATACTACTAATTCTGCTGCATCATTGGTGTTGGACTTTATAGCAACAACGCCCAATTTAAATCTAGTTGATACAGTGATATTCCGTGATATTTTAGGTACTAATGATTCTTCTGATTTGATCCCAGTTGCAGGCGATCCTAAAAGATTTACTTCCACTATAACTGTTCCTGCTCACGATACAGCCTTATTTAGCTTACTACCCGATCTTCAAAATTTAGACCTTTTTACAGGAACAAAAAGTTTAGAAATTCGCGGATATGTGAAGCTATCTAGAAGGCTTTCTTTTGGCTCAAATTATGAACTGTTAGTTACTCCTGAACATCGAGGAACTTTCTTACCGAACAATTTAGATGATTCAATACTTGATTTTGATCAAATCGCCTATACTCTTCCTGTTGCTAGCGGTGGGAGCTTAGTGACTTTACCAGGATTTACACTTCCGATTGGCACTATTGAGTCATCTTCTCAACCAAGCGAATCTAATTTAACGAGCAATAGAGGAGACCTATTGAGCTTAATGGCAAATCGCATTGCCGAACTAGAAGATCGCTTGACAAATGTTTAATTATAGATAAAACGTTTAGGAGCTAAATACCCCGATGTACAGTGACAAATAAAGAGTCACTGTATTTTCGACCTCGATTGACGACACAGAAATTGCATGAAGCTTTTTCGGCAATTTACTCACAAAGTAAACGCCCTACTCTATAATCCAATACGGTTCACTGAAGGGTTATTTGTGTAGATGATTGATCTTTCAAGACGCGATAAATCGCCGTCTCTACAAGTGTTTTAGGCTTATCTGAACTGTATTGCTGTATATCCATACCAAAAAACGATCGCCTTCCTTAAATCAAAAAGGGCGATCGTTTTTCTCATTTATTAAGTCTTGGTTAAGTGGAGTAGATAGCGTTCACCCTACGTACTGACGTATTTCAATGCTATTGGAGGAAAAATTTAACTCAATCTTATCCTTTTGTTGATTTATTCTTAGTTGTGCAAAGACTTTTAATACACTATATTCTATTTGTATAACTATAAAATCTTTTATAAAAATCCAATTTAATCCTTAAAAACCTTTATTGGGTATAGCTTTTGTTTATTTGAATCTGATATTCAGTGTACTTAACAAGATGGATACCGGATTCTGAAAAATTCTATGTGAAATTGTCAAAGTAGATTTAAATCTTTTATTTTAGCCTGACTGTTTGGTATCGTACTCACTAATTCAGGATAATCTCTATGTATCGATTCCAGATCAGTGCATACACGCAAACGGGTGAATCCATCGGTCTGGTCGGTTCTACTCCAGGGTTGGGACAGTGGGATATCAAGAAATGTGTTCAGTTGCGTACAAGTGGCGATCGCTATCCTCTATGGTGGACAGATATTGATATTCAAGAGTCAGGTCGCCAGAAAGTTGAATACAAGTATGTGCGTCTCGATGCCAACGGTAACGCAATATGGGAGAGCTTACTAGATACAAACCGATGGATACCGATTGATTCTAAAGATCATTCCAGCACAATTATTGTGGATGATGGTGCATTCGGTTATTTACAGCCTTACCCTTTTGGATATATTGAGAAATCAACTGTCAAGATGCCTCTGGAAGAAAGGGCTGAAAGACTCAAAATTGCGGTCATTGGCAGTTCCGTCGCATTAGGTCATAAAGCTTGGTTTTTGAAAGGTTGGGTCTGGTTGTTAGCACAGGCTTTAGAGCAAAAATATGGGCATCAACTGGTAAATGTATCGGAAGTGGGGGCGAATGTTAGCAGAACGATCGCTCGATTTGGCTTAGTTGTCACCCCACAACAACCGGATATCGTGATTATTGCTTTATCTCTGGGCAACGAGGGATTAGCCTACTGTCCCCCACACGAACGGCGAGCAGTACAACGGCGGTTTGAAAGTGGGTTGCAGCAGTTGGTGAAAATGACGCGCGATATCGGCGCAATTCCGATTCTGGGCGGTGTTTATCCTAATGGTGACTATTCTCTGGAGCATTACTGGTTGCTCCAAGACACACACAAGCGGATGCTTCGTTGGGACGTAACTGTACTAGATTGGTTGACAGCCGTGGATGATGGACAAGGACGATGGAAAACGGGGACATCCTTCGATCCGGCTCACCCGAACACGGTCGGTCATAGGCTTATGTATGAACAGATTGACCAGCACCTATTCGACTTCGACAAAGACAAATTGGCAAAAGAAAAACAACGCTTCCAGCAACCGAATGAGTTTCCCATCTACTCTGAGAATGCTGGTTTTGTTGTCTCTGTTTGTATCGAAGAGAAGGGTTTACGGATCGTTAATCCATCACAATACAGTTACACCATCGCTCCCTATTGGCAAGAACTACAAACTGCACTGCAAGGTAAGGCTGGATTGATATCAGGTATTTACATTGCGAAGAATACCAAAACGGGGACGCTGCCTTTCTTGACTGTAGAAGATGGCGCGATCGCAACCACAATAAATATCCCCCCTGGTGCAGATTTAGAATATAGCGCAGCCTTCAATCTTTTCTCGCCAAACAACTCGCAAGTTTTGTTCTATGACGGACATTTGGGGATTTTGCAAGCGGACGAACGCCACCTTTGGATAATCAACGAATCAGACAACGAGTACAACATCCAGCCGATGTGGACAGAGGTTTGTAACGCCCTTAAAGCCATGCCATCGGGTGTCTATGAAGATCCGCTTTATCCCGACATTCCCTTTCGTACCATGATGATTAGCAAAGATGGGCTAGAAAGCCGGGTGAAAGCACCACCTAAATCTGCGGTGTTTTTCCAATATAAATGCAAATTATCGGATATCAGCCGTGTCGCCATTCTTCCCCTTGGCGATCGCTGTGCTGTCCGCATGATGCTATATAAAATGGAGTACGATGGCCCCGCTTTTCCGTTTGATTTAACACGCACAACTAATATTGCAGATGTTGCGGATGCGATCGAAAACGGTTTTTATGATATGTGGAATCCTGCCTTCCTACACTACAGCCCAGATGCAGGCAGAATTTACCATAGTAAATGGTCGGGTCTATCCTTTGCCCATGAAGTTGAAGAAACAGACGATCCAAGCAGAGATATGTCTTCCGTCCATGAACGGATGCGTGTTCGATACACGGCGCGTTCTGAAAGGTTTTGGTACGCACTGCGACACTGCGATAAAGTGCTTTTCGTTCGTACAGGAAATAGCGATCGCGGTGGTGTGATTGATCTGGTCAAAAAGTTAGAAAAACAATGTCAGGGGAAGCCATTTCATCTCTTACTTCTTTCTCCCCAAAGCGATAACGAATTTTTAGACCTTCCCAATGTCCTGCACTATAATGTCGAGTTTAACCCCGATCGCATGTATGACGATTTAGGACACTGGATGTATTGCACAGACGTGATGCGAGGAATTCTGGAATCCCTTGGGGTGTCTAGCAAAAATCTCTTTTGGTGTCCGCCCAAAACACCGAAAGGGTGAGAAATTAGTTGTTCACGTTAACCAAAAACAGACATGGAAAGAGAAATTAAAGATTCAGATGGAATTACATGGACTTGTATTCAAGCATTTTCAGGTCTTTCTGATAGCTCAAAAGCTCAAGATGCAGCTGAGGTTGAAGGAGAACCAGATACTTACTGGGTTGTCTGTACTCCTAGTGGTGGCGCACAGTCTGTAAGGCTGAAGTTAAAAGGCAAATGGGAAGAAGAATACTCTGATGAAGTTTTACTCAAGGAAATTAGAAAGCAGCAATAATTGGCATTGTTGATTAATGGGATCAATTTTGGCGGGTTTTGCAAGTTAGAACCCGCATTTTTAGACAGGACTTACGCGAAAATTGCCGAAAAGCTTAATTTATCGTTCGCGTAGCGTGCCGCAGGCATACCGCCAAGATGCCAAGAACGCCAAGAATTCGTAGAGTGTGCGTAAGTCCTATTATATT
>NZ_JAYGHE010000036.1:71293-76960 GCF_034931145.1 Nostoc sp. UHCC 0252
ATTATATTATGTCCGGCAAATTACTTGTGATATGTCATTGCGAGTGCAACGAAGTGGAATGAAGCAATCGCAAGGCTTTTGGGATTGTTTCTCTTCGTTTGCAATGACAATTATTTAACCGGAAATGATATTAGAGATGCGCGATCGCACAATAATGCAGAACAATTAGGATTGTTACGGTTTCAATAAAGTAATACCAATTGTGCATCTACACCTTGTGATAAATTTTGTACCGCATTTTTTTATTTTGAGGCTAGGCTGATGAGCATTTTTTCAAAAATTCTCAAAACAGGCTCCTCTCCATTGTCTCTAGTGAAAATACTATAATTGGGGTGAGAATTGATTTCGATTAGCCAATATTGATTATCTTGATCTAAGACGATATCTAAACCACCATAATCAATATCTAATTCTTCAAAAACTGGTCTAGCAAAATTAGCGATTTCTGACAATATTTGTGGGTCGTTAATATACTTTGCTTTTGCACCATCCCAATGGAGAGGACTAAGGTTGCCTACAAATGTTGCATTAGTTACATCTTTTTCATAGAGTAAAACTAACTCTTTATTCAAAAAAACGGCTCTATACTCAGATTTTATATGAATAAACTCTTGAGCGATCGCAACGTAATCATACTTTTTATTATTGATATTAAAAATTTCTTTTAAAGCAGTTTCAACTTCATCTGTATTTTGACATAAAAAAACGTTATGTCCACTTGAGCCGGAATTCCGTTTAACAATTACGGGCGTTTCAAAGTTCTTTTTGATTTCTAATATAATATCTTCAAAGCTGGGAAATTTTAAGTAAATCTTATATTGAAGCTCACAAAAAGGGGAAAGAAAACCTACTGTCTGAGGAAGTTTAACTTTTTTCTTTAAAATATGGTAAGTATATTCCTTATCTTTTATAATTTGTGCTACTGCTTGATTTATTATCGGAGTACTATAATTACAAAAATAATGTTGTTTATTATTCAGTTTTATTTTTACTAAGTTTTCAGTCGGATGAATAATTTCATAGCTGATGTCTAAGTTTTCACAAGCTTTGAGCAATAGCGAGAGGTTATCTAACATAAATGCTTGAAGTTAAGTGCTGACACAAATCAATTGATATTTATCAGTTCAACGCTTTTTATAATATGCTTTCCTAATTACAAATTACTATGTTGTTTGACGTTTAAAAATCACCATCTCAGTACCAACAACTGGGTTACGCGCTATCAGCTTATCTTGGGAGTCGATAATTTCTAAATGAGTAAAATCAAGTTCTTGAGAGCGTTGTAATATTTCCGCAGCTAGGTTATCCTGCTGAGATTCTTTGAGAGTATACCAATCATCACTAATTTTGACAGTTAAATTACTGGTGCGGAAGTTGGCTTGAATTGACTTTATCAGACCAGAGGCAATGCGATCGCTAATTTCGGCTACCTGATTTTCAATAGCCGCAATCAAAGCTTGTTCCGGTGTCAATTCTATGATGGGTGTCGGTATTGGGATTGGCGTTGGCGTTGGCGTTGGAATTGGTTCTGGTTCCGGTTCCGGCGTTGGTATAATTTGTACTTCTGGCGGCGGCGTAACTTCCTCTGGTGGCTGTGGCGGCTGTGGTTCTGGTGCGACTGACTCTGGTGGAGTAGTTATCGTTGGTGTTGGTATAGGAACCTGTTCAACCGGGGGAAGTGTTGCTACTTCAGTCGGTTTAGCAGTAAGGACAGTTGTAGTCGCCCAAACAAAAATTACAGCAACTCCAGTCACAATTCCCGTCAAAGCTGTATCTGATAACTTTGTTGACAAATTGGATGGTAAAAACAAGCGGATTGTCCTTAACAGTCCACCCCATCTCAACTGAAGCTGCTGGAAAAAACCAGGTTTTTCCTCAGTACCAGGTGGGGGTGCTGTCTCCAGTTTTTCCACCGTTACTTCTAAAACCCCAATCGTCCCTTGGAGAAGTTGGATAATTTTAGCCTTCCAAAATGGCTGAACTCTCTGGTAAGGTTTTTGGGGAGGTTGAGTTATCTGCTCATCCGTCGGTTTTGACTGATTGTCTTGTGACATGGAACTTTCACCAAAAGCAGCGAATCAAAGACAAACAACGTATATTATTACTGATGCTGCCTTCTTTTGCCTTAATGTATCATTTCGTTGCACATTGCTTCGGCTAATTTGACTATTTATTAAATTTCGTGACTTATGAAACTGAAACGCCGTCAATTTTTATTTTTAAGTAGTGTTAGCGCCATTGGTACAGGATTTTTAAGCTGGATATTAGCTCATGAAAATCATCAAAGTGCTGATATTAGCGATTCAACAACCGCTATAGCCGCAAACCCAGCCAAAAAAGACTTGTTATTACGTTTTGTGTCTGTAGCAGATACGGGGACTGGAGCTAAAGGACAGTATGCTGTAGCTGGAGCAATGAATGCGTATCACAAACAAAATCCTTATGATTTAGTCGTTTTAGCTGGAGATAACATTTACAATAACGGCGAAATCGAGAAAATTAATGCAGTTTTTGAGCGTCCTTATCAAGGTTTACTCAAGCAAGGTGTGAAATTTCAGGCTTGTTTAGGTAATCACGATATTCGTACTGCTAATGGTGATCCGCAAGTCAAGTATGCCGGCTTTAATATGAAGGGAAGACGCTACTATACATTTAAGCGTGGCTCTGTGCAATTTTTTGCTTTAGATACTAACGGTAATGCTGATTGGAAAAATCAACTACCTTGGTTAGAAAAAGAATTAAGTCTTAGTAAAGCTCCTTGGAAAGTTGTATTTGGCCACCATCCAATTTATTCATCCGGTCACTATGGAGTCAATCAAACTTTTATTAAAACCCTCACTCCTCTGTTTAAAAAATACGGCGTTCAACTCTACATCAACGGCCATGACCATAGTTATGAGCGCACTAGTGCTATTAACGGAACGACTTATTTAGTTACTGGTGCTGGTGCGGGTACTCGTCCTGTAGGGCGTTCAGAATGGACAGAGCATTCTGCTGAGAAGCTTAGTTTTGCGGCGTATGAGGTGTATCCAGATAGAATAGAAGTAAGTGCGATCGCTACTAATAATCGCGTTTTTGATAAAGGCATTATTCAATTAAAATCAGCTTAGTTATATGACTCAGCCAGAACTTCCTTCTGCACTCAACAATGTTTTAGAATCATCTCAAACACCAGACGCTCTATTTTCTGCACTACTACCAGCTGTAGGCGATTTTCTCCAGTCTGATAGATGTTTTTTATACTTGCATAATCCACAAAATGACCTTGGTAGAGTTGCCTTTTGTTGGGTTCGCACTCCAGATGTACCTACTGTTTATAATGAAGAATGGGCAGCACAACCCCCAACTTTAGTAGATGATGATCCGATGTTTGCGGCTGCGCTACGTGCTGAACCTTCAATCTTTGTCGAAGATGTAGAAACTGCTGATTCTAAGGTTTTAAATCGGGAGTTTGAACAGAAGTATTTTGGACATCGCGCCCTTATTCATGCCCATATCCGCCAGGATGGACAACTCTGGGGAATTTTACAACCATGCATTTTTGGTCATCCTAGAATTTGGACTGAATACGAACGAGGAGTGATTAATAATCTTGTCGAAAAAATCACACCTATTGCAGTTGATTATGTCAAGTCTGCTTTTGATTAGCTGTAGACTAGGCATTACTAATCGAATACATTACGTTCAGCGTTGTTAAAACTATGAAAGTCAAGCGCTTGAAAATGCAAGCCTTCCGTGGAATCGGTGATTTGACGCTGGAGTTTGATGAAACAAGTCCAACAGTACTTATTGGTATCAACGGTGTAGGAAAATCGAGTATTCTTGATTGCCTTGCTATTCTTTTGTCGCGTTTTACTAGCTCGATTGAACATTCAACACCTTCTGGAAGACTCTTCAGGGAAGAAGACATTACTAATGGACGAAAGGAAACACATAACGAAATTATTATTTCATTGAATGCTGAAGAAGCAACATGGTCTTTAACAAAAGTACGGAAAGGAAGAAGTAAAGATACTAGCAGTAACCTGTCAGCTATAACAAAGGTCGCTGAAAATATCAAAAAGGATTTATATACATCTGATAAGTTAAATATTCCTGTTTTAGTTTATTATTCCACTAATCGTGCGGTGCTGGATATTCCTTTGAAGATTCGGACAAAGCATTTATTTGAACAATTAGATATCTATGAGAATGCACTTACTGGAGCAGGAAGCGAGTTTAGACTCTTCTTTGAATGGTTTAGAAAGCAAGAAGATTTAGAGAATGAGTTACGGCTAGAAGATAATTCTGGGTATCGGGATAAGCAATTAGAATCAGTGAGGCAAGCCATATCTTCATTAATACCAAGTTTTTCTAATTTACGGGTGAGACGTTCACCGCTACGGATGACTGTCCAAAAACAAGGTGAAGAACTTATAGTCAATCAGCTATCCGATGGCGAAAAATGCTTGCTGGCGATGGTAGGAGATTTAGCAAGACGATTAGCAATCGCTAACCCCAGTTTACCAAATTCACTTTACGGTAGCGGCATCGTTCTCATTGATGAAATTGAACTGCACTTGCACCCGAAATGGCAACGGGATATTATTCCAGCTTTGACAAAGACATTCCCTCATTGTCAATTCATTGTTACCACTCATTCACCTCAAGTAATTAGTGATGTTAAACCTACAGAAATTTACATTTTAGAAAGTACTGATATGGGTGTTATTGCAAAACATCCAGAAAGTTCTTATGGGAGAGATAGCAATTATATATTAGAAAATGTGATGGACGCTCCAAGTCGTCGCGAGGATATTAAGGAAAGTCTTTTGGAACTCTTTAGGCTAATTGATGCGGGAAATGTAGAAGACGCTAGGAAATTACGTCAATATCTAGCAGCAAAAATTGGAGCTAATGAACCAGAGTTTGTAAAAGCAGATGTACTTATCCGGCGAAAGGAAATTCTCAATAAATGAAATACATAAAAAAGGGTGCAAAACCGATTAGCTTAACTAAATGGAATAATAAGCTTGGCAGTAAGATACTTCCTTGGATAAAATTCAAAAAATCAGTGAAAAATGATGTGTTTGAGGCATTGCTGTGTGAACAAGGTTATATCTGTTGTTACTGTGGTGCTTCGATCACGAGGAATGAATGCCATATTGAACACTTGAAACCCAAAAGTATTTATCCACAATTGACTTATGAATACACAAATCTCATGGTGTCATGTCAAGGTGAAGATGAAAAGCAACCTCGAGTACCAGTACATTGTGGTCATAAAAAAGATAACTGGTACGACGAGCATCTGATGGTTTCGCCTCTAGAAATAACCTGCACTGATTTTTTCAAATACCCTGCTTCTGGCGAAATTCAACCAACAGATGAGCCAGCGAAAAAAGCTGCTGCTGAAACAACGATTGAAAACCTTGCACTCAATATCAGCAAGCTGCAAAATATGCGTAGGCTAGCAATTGACGCTGCATTGCTTGCTACTGATGGTTTAACTGAAGCAGAAATACAGCTACTTGCTCAAGGTTATGAAAAACTGGATGCCAATGGGCAATATACTCCGTTTTGTGTTGCTATTAGCTATTTTTTCAAGAATTATTTTTAGTTCAATATAGCGTTTATTAGTCTGGTGAAGTACAGTAACAAGAATGGGTAAACCAGTTATAAATAAGC
>NZ_JAYGHE010000037.1:0-34075 GCF_034931145.1 Nostoc sp. UHCC 0252
TTTTTAACTAATGTTATTATGCAATAACCTCATGAGGTAATCGTCATTTAAGATCAATTATGAAACTAGCCACACAAACCACGGTAAAAACTCTAGGGGACTACGCCTACCAAGCGATTGAAAAACACTTTAAGAAAACCTTGAAGTGGGAAAAATCAGTAAAGAAAGATGAAGATCCAGAAGCGTTACACCAAATGCGAGTGGGAATGCGTCGCTTACGAACATCTATAAATAGCTTTGGGCTAGCGGTGGATCTGCCGAAACCAGTCAACGATAAAAATATTGGTAAAATAGCCCGTCGTCTTGGTAGTCTAAGAGATTTAGATGTACTTAAAGAAAGTTTGGAAAATAATTACAAACCAAACTTACCCTGCAAAGAGCAAGAATATCTAAAAACAGCTTTCAACGCATTAGCTAAACAACGTGAAGATGTACAATCAAGCGTACAAAAAACGTTAAAAGATGAATCTTACAAGTCTCTAAAAGATGCATTAGACAAGTGGTTAGAGAAACCTAGTTATGAACCCTTGGCCTCTTTTACCATTCAGCAGGTATTACCAGATTTACTTTTACCAGAAGTGAGTAGTTTTTTACTGCATCCGGCTTGGCTAGTTGGCACTGAATTTGTGGAATCAGAAGTAAGAATCCAGAAAAACTGGAAACCAGAAAAGATAGAAAAACAATTGACAACAGAAGGCGAAATTTTTCACAGCTTGCGAAAAGAAGCAAAACGTCTACGCTACCAGATGGAGTTATTTACTGACTTATATGGCGAGTCTTACGCAGCTTATCTTACAGAAGTGAAAAATATCCAAGAAATTTTGGGTACAATGCAGGATAGTGCTGTCTTAACTGACTGGCTTACAGATGTCTTGAAGTCAGAAATCCAGACTGAACTTCCTACCCTTGCTGCTTTGTTAACTGAAAATCGCTACCAGTCGTGGCAGAAGTGGCAACCCTTACAAGAACGGTATCTGAAAGCTGAAACTAAGCATAGCTTTCATTTAACAATACTGCACCCACTTTCAGGAGTAATAGGTTAATACTTACTCTCTAGCTAGTCATGACACTTGTGCTGGTAACTGATCACAGCACAAGTGTCATCGCAATTTTATAAATACAATACAGTTTTTACAATAATCTGGGGATAAAAAAGACGGGTTGCAGCCCGTCTAAATAGCTTGAAAGTGCAAATACACCTTATATAGTATTGAAAATAACACAGTCAATTTCTCAGAGTTGCCAATTTGCCAAGTCAGAAAAAGAACAGATATTGAACTGCTACTCGTTTTGTTTAGAACCGTCCCAGAACTTCTTGTATTCCTAGCTAAATCCTTTACTGTTCAATAGTTTGAGGGTTTTCGGAAATTGTCATGGGACTACTCGGACTCATTAAGCAATTTTGACTACTCTCAGGTCTAAAAACAGTAATAATTGTTTTGGCAAGATATTGCTTTGTCTAAATCAGTCATAGTAGAGTTTACAGCTACTGCATACAAAGGCTTCTCTAAGTGTGTTACAAGAGTAGCTCAGTTGTATGTAAATTCAACGGCAGCTAAGATCAAGGGTTATAAACATCAAATATGAAAGTTTTACTTCTATATCCCCGTTTTCCAAAAAGTTTTTGGTCTTTTGAAAAAACACTGGCTTTATTAGACCGGAAAGCAATGCTACCGCCTTTAGGCTTGGTGACTGTAGCCGCGATATTACCTCAAGAGTGGGAGTACAAGCTAGTAGACCGAAATGTTCGTGACTGTACGGAGGCAGAGTGGGCTTGGGCAGATTTGGTGATTATGTCGGCGATGATTGTGCAAAAAGAGGATTTGCTCTCTCAGATATTAGAAGCAAAACGGAGAGGTAAACGGGTAGCTGTGGGTGGGCCTTTCCCGACAGCGTTACCAGATGAAATGACATCCGCCGGAGTGGATTATTTGATATTGGACGAAGGGGAAATTACTCTACCTTTATTTGTAGCAGCGATCGCACGCGGCGATCGCACAGGGATTTTTCGCTCTGGTGGTGAAAAACCAGATGTAACCAACACTCCAACTCCTCGCTTTGACTTGTTAGAGTTTGAAGCATACGCGGAAATGTCAGTGCAATTTTCGCGTGGATGTCCCTTCCAGTGCGAATTCTGCGACATTATTGTGCTATACGGTCGCAAACCCCGCACCAAAAACCCAGAGCAACTCTTAGCAGAACTTGATTATCTCTACAAACTGGGTTGGCGACGCAGTATTTTTATGGTGGATGACAACTTCATTGGTAATAAGCGGAATGTCAAATTATTTTTGAAGTCTCTTCTGCCCTGGATGGTAGAACATAATTATCCATTTTCCTTTGCTACAGAGGCTTCAGTTGATTTAGCCCAAGATCAAGAACTGATGGACTTGATGGTAGCGTGTAATTTTGGAGCCGTTTTTCTGGGAATTGAAACCCCCGATGAAGAAAGTCTCACTTTCACTCAGAAATACCAGAATACCAGAGACTCGCTCAGTGACGCGGTGAATAGGATTACCCGCTCAGGGTTGCGAGTCATGGCAGGCTTTATCATTGGGTTTGATGGCGAGAAAGTCGGAGCCGGCGCACGAATTGTCAAGTTTGTGGAGCAAACAGCAATACCCACCGCCTTATTTAGTATGTTGCAAGCACTTCCAGATACAGCCCTTTGGCATAGATTAGAAAAGGAAGGACGACTCCGCAATAAATCAGCCAACATCAACCAAACCACGTTGATGAACTTTGTCCCAACTCGACCGTTAGAAGACATCGCTCGTGAATATGTGCAGGCATTCTGTGATTTGTATGAGCCAGAGCGGTTTTTGGAGCGTACATACAAACACTTCCGGCTTTTGGGCGAAGCAACCTACCCGAAAAAGGGCAAAGCTGCCAAGAAACCATTGAACTGGAAAGTACTCAGAGCTTTTCTGATCATTTGTTGGCGGCAGGGTGTACGTCGTCAGACGCGCTGGCAATTCTGGCGTAACTTGTGGAGCATGTATCAGCATAATCCGGGTGGGGTGAGTAGCTACTTAGCTGTTTGTGCCCAAATTGAGCATTTCTTGGAGTATCGCCAAATTGTCCGCGATGAAATTGAGGCTCAAGTCGCTGAATTTTTGGAAGCAGAAGCTAAGGTAAAACCGGAAGTACAAGTGATGGTTAATTCCTAGTTAAGGCAAAAGACGCGATAAATCGCCGTCTCTACAAAGGACTGGTTATTGTAGAGACGGCGATTTATCGCGTCTTTGTGATCGTACAATACATCCCGATACAATGTCTTTATTGGTATAAGTGACCATGCCACCCGATAATTTGGAGATTAATGAAACGATCGCAGTACAATTTGCTCAATTAGTGCTGGATTGTATCAGACGGGAATATCCCCACAGTGGTCTGTATTGGGCTAATAGCGACGAGGATATAAAACCACCGCGTGAATTGACTCCTGCATTTTATGGCTGCTTAGATTGGCATTCAGCCGTACATGGTCACTGGTTGCTGGTGCGTCTGGTGCGTCACTTTCCTGAAGCCTCCTTCAATGCAGCCTCAAAGCAAGCACTTGAGCAAAGCCTAACACCTGAGAAGATTCAAG
Source organism: Nostoc sp. UHCC 0252 (assembly GCF_034931145.1). Lineage (NCBI taxonomy): Bacteria > Bacillati > Cyanobacteriota > Cyanophyceae > Nostocales > Nostocaceae > Nostoc > Nostoc sp. UHCC 0252. The sequence continues at coordinate 3,593 of NZ_JAYGHE010000037.1, forward strand.
GAGAAATTGCCCATTTTCAACGGCTGCCCTTTTTTGAATTTCCTTATGGTGTGGCATGGCTTCTGCAACTGGCTGCGGAACTTCACGAATGGAATCATCCTCAAGCGAAACAATGGCGGATTATATTGGAACCGCTAGAAAAGTTGATTGCAGATAACTTACAGCGCTGGATTAACGAACTGAAACTGCCAAATCGTACAGGGGTGCATAGCCAAACAGCTTTTGCACTTGGTTTGATGCTAGATTGGGCAAGGATTACCGAAAATACTGATTTTACTCAGTTATTGGAGAATAAAGCACGGCAATTTTATCTTAGCGATCGCAATTACTCCTTACAATTTGAGCCGCTTGGCTACGATTTTCTCTCTCCTGGCCTTGCTGAAGCAGACCTGATGCGGCGAGTTCTGCCAACAACAGCTTTCGCTGACTGGCTCACCGATTTTCTTCCACAAATACCCATTGATAATTCCGCAAATTGGTTACAACCACCCGGAGTAGATAATCCTAAAGATTATATGCAATCCCACTTCTACGGTCTTAATCTCAGCCGCGCTTGGATGCTTGAGGGGATCATTTCTGGATTGCCAAATAGCGATCGCCGCATCGAAACACTTCGCTCTACTGCCCTTCACCATCGTCAGCATGGATTAGCAGATATTGTAAGTGAACATTATGCAGCTAGTCACTGGGTAAGTACTTTTGCTGTTTATCTCCTAACGAATCGTGGGTTGCAAGGGCAAATTATTTAAACAGTCTGGGCGATCTATAGCAGTCCTAAATGATTCGTAAACTTCTTTCCTTCTTTTATTGGCGCTCTAGTTTCAAAATTTTTGCCATTGTGATCGCTAGTAAAAATCCCACATCTCCCTCTCAACCACCAGCCCAATTGAGCAAAAATCCAGTCACTAAAATTTCTTAATGTGCGATCGCTTCCCCCAAAAACCCCCAAATTTTCCCTTATCCTCAATCGCCACCCCAATCACCTCATAATACAATGACTAAATTTTCCAGCAGTCTATTAACGAGGCTACGTGGCTTGTTACGAATGGGTAAATCTACGTTTATCAAAAAAGGCAGAGGGCAGAAGGCAGGAGGCTCAGTTGGAATACTGTTTTCTGCTCTGTGCCCGTGACCAAAGCGAACTTGGGTTTAAGACCCCCACCAAATTATCAATTTGGTGGATCCAATTAAGTACGGTGTTGAATCCCCTTCTAAATTGAACCTTCTGCCCTCTGCCTTCTTCAAAAAATAAATATACATTTACTTATTTCCAGTAAAAATACTGAGCCTGATAGCAAGCTGCTGCATTTAAACTGGCTTCCAAGAGGCAGCTAGCCTGACAACTGCTTGATTCAAGAAAACTCGACTTTTTTAAAGGAAAAAACGATGACTAATAAACTTAACCCTAACGAAAGTTTGCAAAAAAATAAACCTTTGTACTCAACAGATCAGCATTATAGATTTGTATTACAGGATGATGGGAATCTTGTCCTTTATACAAAAACAGATAAAGCTCTTTGGAATTCAGGTACTAATGGACATGCCGTGGAGAATTGTACAATGCAGCCAGATGGAAATTTAGTCATTTATGGATTTGAGAAAAAGGTACTTTGGGCTGCTGGCACAGATGGTCATTCTGGTGCTTATCTTGTAGTTCAGGATGATGGAAACGTGGTTATCTACGATGGTAGTAGGGTTGTATGGAATACTAACACTCATGAAAAATAAAATACCAGGTCTGAAAGTTTATTTTTAGGGGCAAAACTCGATTTCCTGACTTACCTATCATTCTCCTTCACCTGTGTTACTTTGTCGTGGTTGATAATCCTCGTATTCGTCACCACAACGACTTTGCCCACTGCCCAACGTCTCCAACCACTACGCCAAATTCCTTGCTAGGCGACTCTAGAGGGCATTGGCGTGATGGTCGTGCATAAACCAAAATCCCCTGTACCTTCTAAGTATGGGGGATTTGTTTGCGGTGTCTGGGAAGGTTAGCAAGCCTGGGGAGCAATGCGATTTTGTGTGGTCATTCCAAATTAGGTGCGATCGCTAATGACCATACCGAGAAAAAGCGATTTTATTTTAATTGCTTTTCCTTAAGTAACTTATACTAAAATTTATTTTTTTGAGATATCTCATGCTTCTATCATATTACTCTGATGCTACCGGATTTGATATCAGACTTTGTAAATGGGGGTTTTCCCAATTCCCAATCCCCAATCCTTAAAATATGCCAAGTAAATATGCCTTAGCTGACTGAAACTGTCACGATCATAGAGTAAAGAGTAAAAGGCAATCTATTTTGACTTTTAACTTTCTCCTTTTGTTCAACTTTCCACAAGGGTAGGTTTAATCTTGACTAAATTGAAGGTTGGTATCAATGGCTTCGGTCGAATCGGGCGACTTGTGCTTCGCGCTGGCATCGATAACCCCAACATTGAGTTTATAGGCATTAACGACCTAGTACCACCAGATAACCTCGCTTACCTATTAAAGTACGACTCAACCCACGGCAGATTAAAGCACAAGGTTGAAGCCAAGGAAGATGGTATCCTCATTGACGGACACTTCATTCCTTGCGTATCGGTGAGGAACCCAGCAGAGTTACCTTGGGGACAATTAGGCGCAGATTATGTTGTAGAAGCTACCGGACTCTTCACTGACCACGAAGGAGCCGCAAACCACCTGAAAGCAGGTGCAAAGCGAGTAGTAATTTCCGCTCCCACTAAGGATCCAGATCGAGTTACTACCCTACTAATGGGTGTAAATCATCACTTGTTTGACCCCAGCAAGGATATCATTGTCTCTAATGCTAGCTGCACTACAAACTGTCTAGCTCCCATAGCTAAGGTCATCAATGACAACTTTGGGTTGACCGAAGGGTTAATGACCACAGTTCATGCCATGACTGCTACCCAGCCAACTGTAGACGGCCCCAGCAAGAAAGATTGGCGGGGTGGTCGAGGTGCAAGCCAGAATATTATTCCCTCTTCCACAGGCGCAGCTAAAGCTGTAGCGTTGGTTTTACCAGAATTGAAGGGTAGGCTGACTGGTATGGCTTTGCGAGTTCCGACTCCTGATGTCTCTGTAGTTGATTTAACTTTCAAAACTGCCAAAGCTACTAGTTATAAAGAAATCTGTGCTGCCATGAAGGAAGCTGCCGCAGGTTCTCTAGCTGGTATTTTGGGTTACACAGATGAAGAAGTAGTTTCCACAGATTTTCAAGGCGATACCCATTCTAGTATCTTCGACGCAGGTGCTGGGATTGAGTTGAACTCCAACTTCTTTAAAGTAATTGCCTGGTATGACAACGAGTGGGGCTACTCGAATCGCGTGATTGACCTGATGTTGTCTATGTCACAAAAAGAAAAAATCGCACAGACAGCTGCTGTGGTTTGATTGGTCATTAGTCATTGGTCATTGGTCATTAACTTTTGACTTTTGACCCTTGACTTTTGGGATTTGGGTCAAATGGTAAATACCGCGAAAACAAAACGCCATTTAGTATCTTTATTTACAAAACCAGTGATATAAAGCACACGTTAATTTGAATGGCTCGGACGATCGCTCAAACCATCCAAATTTGCAGGTTACTCCTCAACCCCTAATCCCTATGCGTCGAACCAAAATCATTTGTACTGTTGGCCCAGCTACATCTGCACCCGAAAAGCTGCAAGCCTTGATAAAAGCTGGAATGAATGTGGCGCGGCTGAATTTTTCTCACGGAGCTTATGAATTCCACGCCCAAACTGCTCATTATCTCAGACAAATTAGTAATGAGCAGCAAAAGCCGATCGCAATTATGCAAGACCTGTGTGGCCCAAAGATTCGTTTAGGAACTTTACCACCAGAAGGGTTAAATTTAGAAGCTGGTACTGAAGTAACTTTTGTTTTGCAAGAAAAGGGTGAGAGTATCGACGAACTACCCTTACCATTGCCGACTTTGTTCGCAATGGTGCGACCAGGCGAACCAATTTTGATTAACGATGGTCGCGTCAAGTTAATTGTTACCGATCGCGATGCCGATCGCATTCGGGCACAAGTAAAAATTGGCGGGTTAATTTCTACACACAAAGGAGTAAACCTACCACAAACTCCTTTACCTGTTAGTTCGATCACCGAAAAAGACCTGCTGGATCTGCGCTTTGGGATTCAGTTGGGTGTAGACTGGGTAGCGGTGTCCTTTGTGCGATCGCCACAAGACTTAGAACCCGCCAAGCGCATGATTGAAGCTGCTGGTGCTTCCATCCGCTTAATTGCCAAAATCGAAAGAGCAGAAGCAGTAGAAAATTTTGACTCCATTCTGAAGGTTGCGGACGCGATTATGATTGCTCGTGGCGATTTAGGGGTAGAAGTACCAATTCACGAAGTCCCCCTAATTCAAAAAGATATTATTCGTCGTTGCAATCGTGCTGGCAAACCGGTGATTACAGCCACCCAAATGCTAGAGTCGATGATTAGCGCCCCCGATCCCACCCGCGCCGAAGCAACCGATGTAGCCAACTCTATCTTAGATGGTACAGATGCAGTAATGCTTTCTGGTGAAACAGCTGTTGGACAATATCCCATCGCCGCCGTCGAGATGATGCACAACATCGCCGTGCGGACAGAACAGGCTTTAGATGAGGGTAGCAGACATGCTTGGTGTCATGAAGCAGGTAGTCTCAGCGTTACTGAATCTGTAGCAGAAGCGGTGTGTCGCATCGCTTATGAAACAGGCTCACGGGCAATTCTCTGCAACACTTCATCAGGAAGTACGGCGAGAATGGTGTCTAAATATCGCCCTACTTCTCCCATTATTGCCCTCACCTCAGACATCACTGCTTATCGCCAACTAGCACTTTCTTGGGGTGTGGAAGCTTTGCTGATCCCACCAGTCCATAATGCCGAAGAGATGTTTACCAATGTGGTGAACACAGTTGTAGATATGGGTTTAGCGAATAAGGGCGATAAAGTAGTAATTACCTCTGGTGTTCCAATTGGTAAATCAGGAACAACTAGTTTAATCAAAGTGCATTCCATTGGACAGCCAATTTCTGCATAAGGCACTTAGAATAAGGCTGTGGCCCAAGATAGTAAGCAAAATTGGGCAATAATTAAAAAAATTGCCAGAATCAGAATTGAAGGAAGAGTAAAGAGTGTAAAGAACTGGGGAATAAGTAAATCCTAAATAAACATCACGGAGTCTTTTATGTCTAAGAATTTACTAGAACAATTGCGACAAGTGACTGTTGTAGTCGCAGATACAGGTGATATCCAGGCAATTGAAAAGTTCAAACCCCAAGATGCCACCACCAATCCTTCGCTGATTACTGCTGCGGCGCAGATGCCAGAATATCAGGAAATTGTCGATCAAACTTTACTCCAAGCGAAGAAAGATGCTGGAGCCGGAGCCACCCAAGCACAGATAGTTTCTCTAGCTTTTGACCGTTTGGCAGTTGCTTTTGGATTAAAGATTTTGCAAATCATTCCCGGTCGCGTGTCTACAGAAGTAGATGCTCGCTTGTCTTACGATACCGAAGCTACCTTAACTAAGGCACGGGACTTAATTGCTCAGTATAAAGCTGCTGGAATTGGCCGCGATCGCGTTTTGATTAAAATCGCCAGCACTTGGGAAGGTATTCGCGCTGCGGAAATTCTCGAAAAAGAAGGTATTCACTGTAACCTTACCTTGTTGTTTGGTCTTCACCAAGCGATCGCCTGTGCAGAAGCCGGCATTACCCTAATTTCTCCCTTCGTCGGTCGGATTCTTGACTGGTACAAAAAAGATACCGGACGCGATAGCTACCCAGCAACCGAAGATCCAGGAGTTTTGTCCGTCACCAAAATCTACAACTACTACAAGAAATTCGGCTATAAAACCGAAGTTATGGGAGCTAGCTTCCGCAACCTTGGTGAAATTACTGAACTTGCAGGTAGTGATTTGCTAACTATTTCGCCATCACTTTTAGCTGAATTGCAGTCAACTGTTGGAGAACTGCCACGCAAACTTGACCCCGCTAAGGCAGCAAAATTGGAAATCGAAAAGATATCCGTTGACAAAGCTACCTATGACAAGATGCACGCCGCAGACCGCATGGCAACTGACAAACTAGACGAAGGCATCAAAGGTTTCACCAAGGCATTAGAAGACCTTGAAAAACTTTTGGCAGACCGACTAGTTCGCCTTGAAGGAGAGGTAGTAGCAAGTCATTAGAAGATAATAATAGTTAGTGGTTAGTGGTTCAACCACCGATCACTAACCATTAGTTAGCTGTATCAGCCATCATTAATAATAACGACCTCGGATATTTTGGTAACGTTCGTAGCGTTGCCGTCGTTGGATAATCTGCCGTTGTCTTGACTGCTGCCGTCGTCGGATATTTTGGTAGCGTCCGTAAGTCGGCCGTCGTCGGATAACCCGGTATCGTCCGTAAGGCTGCCGCCGTCGGATAATCTGCCGTCTTCGAATGATTCGGTATCGTCCTGGCCGCCGTTGAGCAATTAAAAGCTCTCCAGTTTTATCTCCAATTACGTTAGCTTCTGGTGCGGCGCTCTGTTCATTGCGAGCATTACTTAAAGAAATATCTTTTGCTTCAGCTAATGAGGGCGGATACACAAAGGCGCATAGCAATAGTGCTATTGAGGATAACTTCCTAAAACCTTTCATGTTTTTGCTTCTACTAGACTTTTGATAATAACTTTATTAAAACATTTTAAAGCCAGCTAATTATTGCTCATACATTTTTTTTAAACTTAATTAGGTATGAAATATTGTGTTTAAATTTCAGCCTTCTGGATAATTGTAAATTAGCTCAAGCTGTGTAGTTAGTAAGTAATTGTTTAGTAAAATATAATTTTTTACAATAGACAAAATGGAGAATTACCTAACATTTTGTCTCACTTGAAGTAAAGCTTTGCACACCGCAATCAAGTACGGTTAGAAAACAAAACAGTAACTCATGTATAGGAATCATATTTGATTTCTGAAAATATTTCAGTAGTGGCGTGGCAAGGCTAAATTGTTGCAAAAAAATTTGTAGGTTGGGTTGAGGAACGAAACCCAACACTCCGATCCATGTTGGGTTTCGCGTTGCTCAACCCAACCTACATCTAATGGACTATTTTAGCCTTTTCAAGCCACTACATACACTTAGATTTTTTCATAAATCAAATACTAGTCCTATGATGTCACTGTAGTATGATCTGATATTAGCGTTAGTTAATCACTCTCTGCACAAACCACCCTAAGACACTCAATCCCAATAACAAAGGCGTTAACCAATCACCCCAACGCACATATAAAGTTTGTGTCTGTCGCTGATAAATTGTTTCAGCATGAGTTTCGTAAGTATTATATCCAGACATCCACAAGGTTCTGCCGTGAGGATCTACAAAGGCTGAATATCCTGTATTCGTTGCCCGTGCTGACCATCGATCGGTTTCAATTGCCCGCATGATATCCTGTGCATGGTGCTGGAATGGCATCGATGCAGTGTAATGGGCATCGTTAGAAGAACTAAGGATAAATTGCCCACCCACAGCAGCTTGACGGCGAAATTGTTCAGGAAAAGCGGATTCGTAACATATACTAGCGATCGCACGACCAAAAGGAGTGTCAAATATCTGATTTGCTGAACCAGGAACTTGGTGTGCCTCCAAAGGCGACAACCGTTGAACTAGTCCACCTAAAATTTCTTCAAAGGGAATATATTCTCCCAAAGGTACTAGTTTGGACTTATCGTAGCGGCTGACAATTTCACCTTTACTGTTAAAAGTAAACAAGCTAATTGTATAACTGTCTCCCCGTTCGCCAAAAGCCCCAATCCAAGCAACTACGCCTTTTTCCTTTACTGCTGCGACTAAGGCAGTTTGCATCAAGTTGCGCTGGAAAATAGGTAAGGCTCCTTCTGGGGTAAGAACTGCATCTACACCTTGGTCTGCTAAAGTCAGATATCCAGTGGTGTAATTTTCTTGGGCGCGACGAAATCCTTCGGAACTTCGTAAAAGTTGGTTCGGGATATTACCCTGAACAATCCCCACTTTTAACGCTGCTTCTGGTAATTGGGTGATGGGACGACTATATAAGAAAAAACCGATGAGGTGTAAGGCAATTAATAATCCTGTGGCGACAACCCAATATTTATTAACGAACCGCCAAGGCGCAGAGGACGCAGAGAAAATCTTGGCGTCCTTGGCGTCTTGGCGGTTCGTCCATCCTTCAGCAATTAAGCCATTCACAGCAACGATCGCAGCTGTCACAGTATTAGGCCCAGAGAGTTGCCCCAGATGTACAATTACAAGATTGTGCGGACTTTGCGTGTAAGCCAGTGAACTCCACCACAAAGGCCCCGCACTCCACAGACTCTCTAAGCCACACCAGACGGCTGTACCAATCAATACACGTAACAACGGTTTTTTCCCATCCAGGCGAACCATTACAGCCGCCCAAATAGTGAGGAATATCCCACCCAAGACACTGATAAATCCCCAACAAAAAATCGTAATTGCCAAACTCGGCAACCAGGGAACGCCCAACCATGTCATCGGATGAATTCCGGTAATCCAGAATAGGGCGACACCGTGAAAACCAATACCCCAGAAGAAAGCCGGGGGGAATTGGTTTTTACCTTTGGCTGAAGTTACAACTAGCACCCATAAGGGAACTATGGCAATCCAAGCCAGGAACCATGCACCTACTGGGGCTACAGTTAGCCCCATTGAAATGCCGCTAACTAAGGCAATTAAATAAGGGAGTAAGGTGGTTAACCTTTCCCCCTGCTTTTTATTCTGCTTCTTCTGCATCGGCAGCATCAGGTGGAACTATTGCTACTCCGGTAATAGCGTCATCTTCATCTAAACGTTGTACTCTGACTCCAGTTGCCGATCGCGATTGGATAGAAATTGCATTTACAGCTTGACGGATGATAATACCGCGATTTGTCACCATCATGATTTCATCATCATCATTGTTGACAATGCGTAGGGTTGCCAGCTTGTCTTTAGTTTTGCGGTTTTTGAACTTGGTTGCCATTAAACCCTGACCAGCACGATTTTGCAGTCGGAACTGGGCAACGGGTACGCGCTTACCATATCCTCCCATCGTAATTACCAACACCCAAGGGCCAACAATGCCACTGCTAGGCACTTCTGCGGACTCTTCAGTAGTTTCAGTAATTTCGATATCTTCTGTTTCGATTGTCTCGATTGTCTCGATTGCTTCGATATCTTCTGTTTCGGCTTCTGTAACTATATCCAAAGTTTCCAGAATTGCTGCGGGCAGAATATCCATACCCACCAGTTCATCTTTATTTTTGAGTTTCATGGCTTTCACCCCACGAGTCGCCCTACTTAAAGGACGCAGTTGTTCGTGGTTGCACCGGAAGTTAATTGCCATCCCGTTACGAGAACCAATGATTACACTGTCTTCTACTCTAGCGCGTCGCACCCAGCGCAGTTGGTCGCCTTCTTCTAAGGAAATGGCAATCAAACCATTGGCGCGAATGTGACTAAAGGCTGCCAATTCGGTTTTCTTGATATTGCCGCCCTTAGTGAGCATGACCAGATATTCTTCACTGCTAAACTCGTCAACAGGTACAATCGAGGTGATTTTTTCCTCTTTGGGAATCGGTAGCATCTGGACAATTGGTGTCCCTCGGCTAGTACGCGAACTTGCTGGAATTTGATAAGCTCTCAGGCAATAAACAACACCACGCTCACTAAAAAATAAAATACTGTCGTGATCGCAGCAAGTTAAGAAATGCTCAATGGTATCATCATCTTTTACCTTAGCTGCGGCTTTACCTCTGGTAGCACGGCTTTGTGCTTCAAAGGTATTAACTGGCATCCGTTTGATGTAACCTTGCTCTGTCACCAGAATTATTGCTTTTTCATTGGCAATTAGGTCGCGATCGTCTAAATCTCCTTCCCCTGGTAAAATTATCGTGCGGCGGGGTGTGGCAAAGTTAGTTTTCAGTTGCCCAACTTCAGTTTCGATAATTTCTAGCACTCTCTCCCGGCGTGCCAAAATATCTTGCAAGTCGGTAATTTTTGCTTGCAATTCGTCGTGTTCCAAACGAATTTTGTCTGCTTCTAAGGCAGTCAACCGCCGCAATTGCATCTGCAAAATCGCATCTGCTTGCACTTCCGAGAGTCCATAAGTTGTGATTAATTCGCCTTTAGCTGTGGGTGCATCGGGCGCATGGCGAATCAAGACAATAATTGGATCTAACTGGGATAGGGCAATCAACAATCCTTGCAAGAGATGATCGCGTTCTTCGGCTTTCCGCAGTTCGTAACGGGTGCGTCTGGCAATGGATTCGATGCGGAAATCTAAGAAGACGCTTAAAAACTGCTTGAGGGTGAGTACCTGGGGTTCGCTATTCACCAACGCCAGCATGTTCGCGCCGAAGTTGGCTTGCAGTGGCGTTTGCTTGTAAAGGTTGTTCAGCACGACGCGGGGATAAGCATCACGCTTGAGTTCGATCACAACTCGCATCCCGTCGCGATCGCTTTCATCCCGGATATCTGCGATACCCTCTAGCCGCTTTTCGTTCACCATTTCGGCGATTTTTTCAATTAGCGCCGCTTTATTGGTTTGATAGGGCAATTCGGTGATGATAATTGCTTCTCTATCTGGCCGTCCCCGTTGTTCAACGGTTTCAATGTTAGCGACACCACGCATGGTAATAGAACCACGCCCGGTAGTGTAAGCTTCTCGAATGGCAGATGTTCCCAAAATTTGCGCCCCAGTTGGAAAGTCTGGGCCGTGAACATACTGCATTAATTCGAGATCGGTGATTTCTGGATTGTGGATTACAGCCACCAAAGCATCAATCAATTCGCCCAAATTGTGCGGCGGAATGTTAGTTGCCATACCCACGGCAATCCCAGAGGAACCGTTGAGCAATAATTGGGGAATTCGCGCTGGTAAAACTGTCGGTTCTTGCTGAGAACCGTCGAAGTTATCGGCGAAATCTACGGTTTCATACTCGATGTCGTGGAGTAGACCAGCACTAGTTAAAGCTTGTAAGCGGCATTCTGTGTACCGCATGGCGGCTGGCGGATCGTTGTCTACCGAACCAAAGTTACCATGTCCGTTAACTAGGGGCGATCGCATGGAAAAATCCTGCGCCATCCGCACCAAGGCATCATATACTGCTGTGTCGCCGTGGGGGTGATATTTACCCAACACTTCCCCCACTACACGGGCGCATTTCTTAAAGGGGCGATCGTGGAGCAAACCTAGCTCGTGCATTGCGTAGAGAATGCGGCGATGCACAGGTTTGAGTCCATCCCTGGCATCTGGCAACGCCCGACCCACTATCACGCTCATGGCGTATTCCAGATAAGACTGCGACATTTCGGTTCGCAAATCTATCGGGATAATCCTCTCCTGTGAGGTTGTCATAACCTAAAAATCTCCAAAAATCGTAGATTTTAGCTTGTTTACTCAACAAAGCGCAAAATTATTCTAAATTGCTCTTGAATAATTGCTATATTTTGATACAATTCTAGCATAATATTGCCTTCTTTTGCCTGGGCAGGTAATCCTAACATTTAGTTAAAAAAGATACAATAACTTAAATTTGAGAAGCCTTTAGCTGTTTAACAAGAGCAGTGAATTAAAAGATTGTTTAGTGCAAATTTGTCTAACTTTAAATATGACAGGGTAAATTTAATAGAACAATCTAAAATTGGCCTTATAAACTCTTAGTTTTATAACCGTTATTTCTTAAAAATTCTGAGGATCTTATGACTTTCCAAGAACTAGAAATAGGTGATTACTTTCGGATGCCTGGTATGAGTTGCGATTGCGTATTACGTTTTCCTTAACACTCAAGAACACGTTGGCTTTTGTTTAATAAAGCGATGCCTACGGCGGCAAGCTACGTTTCCTGATTGAGTAAAATTTCAAACGTTTGTGATAGTTGATCAATCGAAAGGAGTTTTACAGTTAGTGCATCAGGATATTTTCACTTAGAGGAGAGAAAATTTTGGCAGCAGTTAGAGTCCGCCAGCATGTGAATCCACTTGCTAACAAGTATCAAACGCCAGCAAGTCCCCTTGATTGGGAAAAAATTTTTGCAAAGCCCAATCAACCCCTACATTTAGATATTGGCTGCGCTAAGGGGCAATTTTTGTTAAAAATGGCCAGTATCGAACCCAATTGGAATTATCTCGGCTTAGAAATTCGAGAACCGTTGGTAGTAGAGGCGAACAAGTTACGTTCTGAATTGGCTTTAACAAATCTGCACTACTTATTTTGCAATGTAAATAACTCACTGCGATCGCTCTTATCTTCTCTCCCCCCAGGAAGTTTACAGCGCGTTACAATTCAATTCCCCGATCCTTGGTTTAAAACCCGCCATGCTAAACGTCGTGTAGTGCAACCAGAACTAGTGGCGGAGTTAGCCAGTTATCTGGCGGTTGGTGGGGTTGTGTTTGTGCAATCAGATATGGAATTTATCGCAGTGGAAATGCGCGATCGCTTTGCTGCTCACCCAGCTTATCAGAAAGTTGGCACTGAAGAATGGTTAGCAGAAAACCCGCTACCAGTCCCCACAGAACGGGAAATAGGTACACAAAAAAAGGGTGAACCTGTTTATCGGGCTTTGTTTGAAAGGGTAGAAATTACAGATTAGAAATGGTAATTGAAAGTTATCTTGAGTGCCCTTAGAATATGTTTGAAAAGTTTTAGGTAATAGAATAGAGCCTCCGGCACGCTACGCGAAGGCTACTATACAAACTAAGTCCACCTCCGCGGACTAAGAGAAAATCAATGGTTTTAACCCACGGAGGTGGGTTTTGATTGTGTAGCCGCGACTTCCAGTCGCCCAGTGAGTAATAAATTAGACTTTTCAAAAATCCTCTTAGACTTTGCCTATCATTTAGGAAAGTTTTTGTGACATAAATGTTTTATTAACGGACGCAAATTTAATTAAATAGTCTCTAATAATTGGTGAAAAAGTCTAATGTTGGAGATATTCATGCATAAAAAATCTTTATTGACAAACAATTATTACTGACAAGAGTTAATTTATCATTTAGTGACATAAAAGTTTTACTTCTGTCTGGTTATAAAGTTTCAAAGCATAGTTAAATCTTTGTCCTCATGCCTAGAATATAAACAGATTAGGAAATCACAATATTTAGTGATTTAGCCTATACCTAGTTATATATTTTGAAGGTAAGCACAATGGAAAGCAATAGAAATAACTCAAAGATTCAATTAGAAATTAATAATCTGATTGACGACGCTGTTAATAATGCAGTAGCACGACGAAACCCAGTTGAGGATTCAGAAGATGCTTTGCAAAGTTTGTCTAATGAAGAAATAGCAAATGTCGCAGGTGGTATAGGTTTGAAATATCCGATTATTGTCGGATTGATTGCACTACCATTGGAGGCTTAATTTGCTTATTTAGGTTGATGGAGAATTCAATCCAAAGCTAGCTGTAAATCTCCATCAACTGAAAAATACGATTCACTATAGGTTCAATTTATGGAAGATATTGCTACAGAAAAGACTACACTTTGTCCTAGTGCTAGACCAGAATGGCAGGACAGCGTTGTTTTCGGTGTCGTTGGTGGCACAGTCAAAGAACCCCGCATAGCTTATCTTAAGCAGCCACAAGCTGTAACAGATGAACTGATAGCAAAAGCTAGTCCAGTAACACCCACTGAAATTTTTCGGACAGCTGCACCCTGTGCAACTAAGAGTTGTCAGCATTTTGATGGGAAAGATTGTCGCCTAGCAATGCGAATTGTAGAAAATTTCCCGACGGTAGTAGAAGAACTACCACCTTGTTCTATACGCCGAGATTGCCGATGGTGGCAACAAGAAGGTAAGGCAGCTTGTATGCGTTGTCCGCAAGTTGTTACAGATAATTACACCTCCTCTGAATTACTAGTGAAAGTGGCGACACCGACTGTTGGTTAAGTAAACTTGCAAAATTTATTTAAGTTAAGGAGAAAATTATGTCAATGAACATTCATCAGAAACATCTCACAAGCCAGATTGAAATTACAAACTTGATTGAAGAAGCCGTTGTGAATGCATCTGCAAGACGAAATCAAGCTTCAGATGCAGAAGAAACACTATTAGAATTATCTGAAGAAGAAGAGAAAAACATTAGAGGTGGAGTAAGAATTGTCATCGGTGGCTTTCTCTTATTAAATTTCTAATCAGTCTTGCAGAATTCAAAATAAGCAGCCTGTGGTAGTGGCTCAACTACCACAATTTCATATTTATCAAAATAGTTTATGTTTGCATATTGTTAAGAAAATTTATTGATCTATTGAAAGCTTATGGCATTTCTATTAAACTCTCATAATTTTTTCGATTACTTAGTTAAGCAGAGGTTATGCAATCAGTCTGAAAGATTATTTATTAAAGTAGAACAAATTCCAGCAAAAAATTTCAATCTATTAGTTACTTTACCAGGCGATCGCAAACTTCTAGTTAAGCAAGAACGACATAATCAACAAGGCGAAGCATCGGGTGAGTTTTTCTATGAGTGGCGAATACAAGAACTCTTACAAAGATTTCCTAACTTAGAACATCACCGCGTTTTTTTACCGGAGATGCTGCATTTCGATGCCGAAAATTCTATTATTATCTTTAGATATCTAGATGATTATCGGGATTTAATTGATTTCTACGCAAAAGAAAATACCTGGCCTACAGAACTTGCTGTAGCAATTGGCACTTCTGTCGCAACTATACATCGTGATACTTTCAACAACCAAGATTATCAAAATTTTGTCTCTGCGAACTCAAATAATCTCATAAACGATCAAACATCGTATTTGATCCAGAAATTAGAACGCATTAGCCCAGAAATTTTTGGATTAGTCCCTGATAGTGGCTTAAAATTTTTTGTCCTCTATCAAAGGTATGATAGTTTAGGAGAGGCGATCGCGCAATTGGGTAATGCCATAATACCCTCTTGTTTAACTCACAATGACCTAAAGCTGAACAATATCCTCTTACAAAGAGATTGGCAGAATTCAAGTAACAATATTATACGTCTAATAGATTGGGAACGCTCGACTTGGGGAGATCCAGCTTTTGATTTAGGCATACTAATCAGTAGTTATATGCAAATTTGGTTAAGTAGCTTAGTTATTAGTAATTCTTTAAGTATTGAAGAATCTTTGCGTTTGGCAATAACACCTTTAGAACTACTTCAACCCTCGATTTTGGCATTAACTCAAGCTTATTTAAAGACATTTCCCCAAATTATTGAACGCCATCCAGACTTTTTACTACGAGTGGTACAATTTGTAGGTTTTGCTTTGATTCAACGAATTCAAAGTGTAATTCAGTATCAAAAGTCTTTTGGAAACACAGAAATTGCCATGCTTCAGGTTGCTAAAGCTTTATTATGTCGTCCTGAAGAATCGATGCCAACTCTTTTTGGTAATACTGCTATTGAATTAACTGGCTTTCATGCTTCTGTTGCTTGAAATATTTTGTTACCACTAAATTATGATGTCACTATTAGATTTGACTCAACCACAACGTTTCACTGAGTTAACTGGAAAATTAGCGGAAGTTTTAGAAGATATTGTTCACAAGATTGAGATTCATACTGATTTCTCGATTCGTCATCCAGATTACAAACCTTTAGAATTACCATCTGAAGCAGTTAGCCGTTTCCAAAAAATGCCCAAGCAGATGCAGCAGAAATATTTGAATCTGCAACTGCGAAGTTTTATATACGGCATCTATTACAACGGTTCTACAAAAAATGCTTTAGCACTAGATGGAGAAACAAATAGTTTGCCCTTAGATTTAGAGAATAATACTTTTCTAGGAGTAGATTTAGATTTTTACGAACAATTGCATGAAAATAATTCTGGGGAAGGTTATTTTGACCCTGGTTGGTCTGTTGTGAAAGAAGAAGCTAATGGTAATTTAACGGTTAGCAAGGGCGGTCTAAGGCTATATGTTCAGCGTGATAAGCATCTTAAAACTCTTGAAAAAGCCGCTTTAGTAGGTGATTCTGTAGCTATTAGAATGCCAAAAAATCGAGTGCAAAATGGCTTTTATACGGCAGTTAGTAATGTAGGCTTAAGATATGTTGAGGATATAAAAACTCAGCCTTTGACTGTACGCACCTATTTTAACCTCATTCCTCAAGGTGCTGTTGCAGTAATGAAGAGTTTGACACAAGGGCTGAATAAATTAGTAATTCCTTTCAGCTTTAAAGTTTTGTACAATCCAAAAGAATACCAACGCTATGATTCAGGTGTGCTTTACTTTGACAAAAGAGACTATGAAGTAGTTAGGCAAGTTTTAAAAACCGTATATCAAGAACACAGATCACTTTTTCAGCCGGAGGTTCCTTTATTTACCAAGCAGCTAGCGTTAGGAGTAGGGTTAGCAGAAGAACCAGACAAAAAATTCGCTGCTCAGGAAAGTTTTGGAATGAATCGCTGTCAAATTGTGGCAAATGGTTTGCTGATGGCTTGGCATCAAAGTGATAATTCACCACAAGCACGGAAACAGGCCATCTTTGAAAAGTTTTCTCTTTTAGGCATCAGTTTGGATCGTATCTATTTGAATTCTAATTCTGAAGATATTTATCAAGTTTTAAATACGAGTAACTAATGCTTATACTGGTATACTCAAAAACATCTATTTAGTATATATAGCGGTTTCCAATCACATCAGGTATAGAAATTTGTAAGGGCGCATAGCTATGCCCTCTACCTTTTACCTAACTTAGAATGAGAAATGCTATAAAAGATTTCAATTTAATTTATCATTAACTTTTTACTTCAGCTTAAGATAATTTTTAAGCTGATTTTTTAGTTTTCGTACTTTTAAAATCAGTAAAGGTAATTATAAGGTGAGTATTCCTTAAGTCCTTATTTATAACTTATTAACAGTGCCTATCTAGCCGTGTCTGAGTACAAGTATTTTAAGATCCTTGATTTTTCGTCGATCGGGGCGGGGCGATCGCGTTTTATTGCATCTTTGCGAGAGCAGCATCTTGCTCACCCCTTGTATTTTCAGGCGTATTGGCTTCTTAATAGGTATCTACATACCGGAACCCCTAAACGGAAGCGAGCTACGTACAGCGCTTCGTAGAGAGGCATAATACATCAGGTAGGAGTAGGAGCAAATATACCAGGCGATCAGAAATCGCGGCTACACAAACGTTCGCGTAGCGTCTCGCAAAGAAGTCCGCCTACTCGGACTCAAAGGATTTGAAACCCACCTCCGTGGGTTTTGTCTGTATAGCCACAAATTCCATTCGCTAGGGAAAACTTAACTTAACAAACAGGGAGTTCAGTGGCTCAGATTTGTTACTAGAAATGAAAAGAGACATAAATGTTTTAGTTATGCATATAGAAATTAAACATATATCCGTTATATCTGAATTTTTAAATGCCTTTTTAAGCAGTTTTCGGCTGCAATCTATAATGTAAGCAACATCCAAACTTAAAATATAAAACTTTGATATCTTAATCAAGATTACCCGATATTTTATAAAATTTTTTCTAATTGTTTCATTGCTGATTTAACTCAAAAGTGCATTTTTATTGGCACCCTTTTTAGTGTTTTACACCTTGTAATAAGCAAGAAAATCGTCGATGATATAAATGTGAAGAGGAGATACAAATCCTCAATCCAAATCAAACAAACTTAATTAGGAGTCAAGCTACTATGGCTAACATTGCAATCTCTAATTTACGTCCTGCTGGTGCCGATTTATTTCAAGATTCTGAAAGCTTTCTACATGAGTTGACAGAGCAAGAAGTTACAGATATTTTAGGCGGTGCCAAAGTTTCAATCTTGTGGTCTGCAATTTGTGTTGAGTGGTAATCTACACCTGAAAGTTCCATAACTTAACTTCTAATAATTAGAAGTATATTAAAACAGCAGCCCAGGAGTTACCTCCTTGGGCTGCTTTTGAGGAATAATCAAGAGAACAAACATGCAAATTACCAAGTTTCATACTGAATTATGTATAACTGGTACAAGACTTACCTAAAAAATAGCCCAAATCATAATTTTTGGTAGTTTTATGTAAGTCTTATAGTAAATAAATAAGTGGTTTTAATGCCCCATAATAAACTTACAAAGGAAAATGTATCAACTCTTCATCCTGGGATATAAGCAAGGCTAAAATAATAATAAAATATGTAGGGTGGGCGTTTAAATGCCCACCCTACAAGCTAAAAAGATAAAGTATTTGTTGTAGTCTACTCAATTCAAAACTGTTGTAATTTCAACTTGAGTAGTTTGTGGCTTTAGCCATTCTTGTAACAAATCTAAGCCAATTTTGTGGCGCAGCAGATTATCGAGTTGGGGTTGAATAATTTCTTCAACTAAAATCAGGTGTACTCCTTTAGAAGTTAGGATAGGTTTGAGAAGTTCGGGTGGTTTAGCAGCAAATACTGCGGCAGAAATTTCTGGTTTCAAATCTTTGCGGTACACTGTTCCCCTATATCCGCCTTTTCTGCGTAACTCTTTCTCTTGGATATACTTGTGAGCAGCATCATAAAAACTTATCTCGCCTTCGCGTATTGCATAAAAAAGTTCTATTGCCAAGTCTTCATCATCCAAGATAACCTCATACATTACCACACCAGTATAGTCGAGTTTATTTTCAAAAAAGTAAGGTTCAATTTTATCTAAAAACAGATGAGTTAGTAATTTAGTAGATAGAAGCCTGTAATAGACAAGTGTTTCGAAATCATCTAAAGATAAGCCATGTTTTTCTAGCCATATCCAAGTTTCTTCAGCATTCTGAAGTTTATACATTAATCTGAATTTATCTGCTGCTTGCTGAAGTTCTTCACTTTCTACTTTGATACCTGCCATCACTGCCGCATTTTCAATAAGCTTGCGGTTAACAATCTCTTCAATTATCTCAGGAGTTTTACAGGATAGCTTCACTTGATTAATAATATCTTCGTTGGTAATAGTAATAGGTTGTGACATGACGTTTTTCCTGAAATACAACAAATTAAATGATAAATTCGAGAAAAGTAAAATCACCGTGAAATCATTATAATTTCACACCTCCTTGCTGCAATTTCTTAAACGGATCAAGCAGAAAATCAATAATTCGACGCTGGCGTATGATTACCTCAGCCGTTGCTGTATCCCCAGGACGTAATGGAATACACTTATTTGCGGAGAAAATACAATTTTGTTTTAGAGAAATCTCTAGGTTATAAGCTGCTACTTTTCCATTAGATGTATTTATCTCTGTAGTAGTAGGAGAAATTTTAATTAATTCACCTGATATAACCCCATAATCTTGAAAAGGATAAGCATCAAGCTTGATTTTGACTGGTAATCCTGTTCGCAAAGAACCACTTTCTGTCGTTGCCATTTGTGCCCGAATTATTAAAGGTGAATTTAGCGATGCAATCTCCGCCACCATTGTCCCAGACTCCACAACTGAACCGGGTTTTTCAATCGGTAAATGAAATAATGTACCACTTGTGGTAGCTCTGATTTCTCGTTGCCCCATCTGAAATCTTAATGATAGAATTTGTCTTTTGTTTTGAGCAATTTCCGATTTTAATGAGGTAATATCACTTTCTAAAGTTTTCTGCTGCTCTGCAATTTTTAGCACCGATAGCTGACCAGAACGGATCAAAGTTTCATAGCTTCTTTCTCGTTCTTTTAGTTGCAATCTAGCTTGTTCAATATCAGCATTAATTTGGCGAATAGTTCTTTCGTAACTGCTCTTTTGTTCTGCCAAAGTTAATTTTGCTTGCTCAATATCTGATTGACTTTGCTCATATAATTTTTGCTTCTCTTTAGCAATATCTTCTTTTTCTACAACATTAATTTCTGGAACTACTCCTTCTTTTTTTAGCTTGCTATAGCGTTCGACTTCACGCTGAGTACTTATTAAACTACTCTCAGCTAACTTACTAGTGTTGAGGCTATGCTTTAGAGTTTGCTGTGCTTGATTAACTTGAGATAACTTCTCTTGCTTTTGTAATTCATAGGCATTCTTAATAGCATTCAAATTTTGTCGTGCTTGATCGATTTGTACCTGTTTTTCTAAATGTTGAGATTGATTTTGCTGTTCTTGAGTTGCTAAAGAGATAAATAACTGATTTTTAGAGGAATTTAACTGAGTTAGCCGATTTAGTTGTCCCTCTAACTTATCTTGTGCCTGCTGCAACTCTGCTTTGACTAGTTGTGATTCTAAAACCAATAAAATCTGCCCAGCCTTCACTGAATCACCTTCTTTAACTCGAATTTCGGCAACAGTTCCATCCACAGCAGCATCGAGTTTAACTGTCTTTTCTTTAGGCTCAGTTTTCCCTCTAGCTGTACCAGTTTCATCTACTTTAGATAGCATGGCCCAAGGCAAAATTATAGACACAAATACAACTAAAAAATATAGTAATCCTCTTGTCCAAACCTGGGGAAAGCTATCAAGAGATTCTTTGGTAATTTCAGACCAGTCATCAGTTAGCCTCGCGGGAACTTGGGGAGATAAAATTGTCGGCTGAAATAAGTCTTCTGATATTGGGTTTGTTACCCGCCCATTAATTACACTATTTGGCATAACCTTAATACAGATTTTTAAAGATCAAAAACTTATGGATAATTAAAGGTAATTTTTCTTTCTCTAAACTTAGTTTACGCTGTCACCTTTAACTGCTGTTGATTTAAATAGAAATAATGTCCCCGCTTTGCCATCAATTCTTGATGGTTTCCACTCTCGATTAACACACCTCTGTCTAGTACTAAAATCAAATCGGCATTTTGTATTGTGGAAAGACGATGAGCAATTACCAAAGTAGTTTTTCCTCTAAGGATTGTGTTAAAGTTCTGTTGAATAATTCTTTCTGATTCGGTATCTAGATGGGAAGTTGCTTCATCTAAAACTAATAATTGAGGATTACCTAATAAAGCTCTGGCAATAGCTATTCTCTGCCTTTGTCCACCAGATAATAATCCTCCACCTTCACCGATTTGAGTTTCGTAACCCATTGGTAATTTTTTAATAAACTCATCGGCTCCTGCTAGTTTTGCTGCTTGCATCACTTCTTCTAAAGCCGCCCCAGGATGCCCTAAACAAATATTGTCTCGAATCGTTCCGCCAAACAAAAATGTATCTTGATCAACTACTCCAACCTGTTGACGTAAAGAACTTAAGGAAATACTAGTAATATCTTGTCCATCAATAAAAATTTTGCCGTCTGTAGGAGGATATAACCCTAAAGCAAGCTTAGAAATAGTAGTTTTTCCAGAACCACTACGTCCCACTAATGCCACCATTTGCCCTGGTTTAACCTCAAAGCTGAGATTTTCCAAGATATTCATATCACTTTCTGAGTGATAACGGAATGTCACTTTTTCAAAGCGAATATTACCTTGTATGTAAGGTAAATTTTGCCGTGCCTGGTGATGTAAATCTTCTTCTGGCTCTGCATCTAATACATCATTAATACGCTCCATAGCAATTACGATTTCCTGAAACTGATTCCACAGTACAGTTAAGCGTTGAAAGGGCGTAATAATATTACCTAATAGCATATTAAATGCTACTAATTGCCCAATGGTTAATTGGTTATGAATTACTTGGTAAGCTCCAAACCACAACAAAGCAGTAGTCATTAATGCTTGAATTGTGTTGCTGAATATTTGCAGGCGATTGCTAATAACTTGCCCGGAGAAATTACTTTTTACTTCTTTATTTAATAACTCTTCCCAATGCCAACGCACTGTTTGTTCTACTGCTGTAGCTTTGACTGTTCGCACACCAGTTAGAGCTTCAATTAGGTAACTACTCTCTTTGGCAGCACCATTAAATATTTCCCTAGAGTTTTTTTGCAAAAAAGGTGTGGCAATCAATGCTAGCAAAACAAAAGGCGGGATAATTAATAGTATCAGCAACGCCATTTTCCAACTGTACCAAAACATTAATCCTACATAGATAAAGACGGTGAGTAAATCTAGAAGGATTGATAATGCTTCACCGGAAAGGAAGCGTTGTATTTTGCGGTTTTCTTGAACGCGAGAGATAATGTCCCCGACATAATGGGACTCGAAAAAGCTCAAGGGTAGCCGCAAGGTATGGCGAATAAATCCAATAATTAGTGCCAAGTCTATTCTATTGGCTGTGTGGTCTAGCAGATATTGGCGCAGCCCTGTCATCGCTACTCGAAACAGGTTAAACATTAGCAACCCTAACCCGACGGCTGTTAAGGTAAGTTCCGATCGCTGCACTACCACTCGATCTAGAATTAACTGAGTGAATAAGGGAGTCACGAGTCCAAATATCTGGATAAATACTGAAGCGATAAACACCTCCACCATCACCAAAGCATGAGGTTTCATCAACTCAAAGAACTGCCAAAAGGGTGTAGAACTCTCTTGAGTCTCTTTAAGATTGGCTGTCGGTTGTAGCAGCAAGGTATAACCAGTCCAGTTAGCTTTAAATTCGGCGTGGCTGAGGGTGCATTGACCGATCGCAGGGTCGGCTACAATGACGTGCTTGGGAGTAATTTCGTAGACAACAATGTAATGGTTGCCTTCCCAATGCACGATGGCTGGTAAGCTTTGCTTTGCTAATTGCTGAAGTCCGGCTTTTACAGGGCGTGTGGCAAAGCCGAGACTTTCCGCCGCTACTAATAATCCCCGCAAAGATGCGCCATTACGATCAACATTGGCAAGATCGCGCAAGCGATTGACACTAAAGCGTTTTCCCCAATAGCGAGACACCATGACTAAACAAGCTGCACCGCAGTCGGATGCACTCTGTTGAGCAAAAAATGGATAGCGTCGAGTCACTCGCTGCCATAAATGCCCAACTTGCTGTGTAGGATTAGGAAAATAAGCTTTGCTAATCTTATTACCACGCGGCAACTCCGACAAAATATCTGTTTGATAATACGTATTTGACTCGACTGCATTCACCGCATTACTTGAGTCAACCTGTTGAGGAGTGTGAGATAGTGCTTTAGCCCACAAATTCTCCCGAATTTGAGGATATTTAGCCATCAATGAAGACAACACTTCACCCGGAATAAAGCATAGTTGCAAATTTATCGAGGCTCTGGAAGTATAAGGCTGGAATTGTGCTTCTGGGAACAGGGTAGATTCCCCAAATGAGTCTCCCGCCTCTAAAGTAGCGATTAACTCATCGGTGCTATCGAGCAATCTTACCTTGCCAGCGATCGCAACATATATACCTGGTTCGGCATCAGTTGCTTGCCAAAATTTACCGACTTTTGGCTTGCTCTCTTTAAATTGTCGAAGATATTGTTGATATTCCTCTGCTGGAATAGAACACCCCAGGATAGTGTTGAGTTGTTGTAGAGAAACCAACTGATTCGATAGATTGTGTACCATGAATCTCTGAATCTTTTGCTAAATTTGCGAAGTTAATAGGTAATAGTTCGGAATTATCGTTAGTAATCGGCGATTTGAGGTCACTAATCAAGATTTTGGAACCCGTAGCCTGTTCAATGCTGTTTTCTTCAGGATTATGAGCTTTTGGTCGTGTGGATAATCCCATCTGTTTGAGCAGCCGCTTGAGATGGCGATCGCTCACTTCAATCCCAAATTCTTTGGCTAAATGCTTCCCTAGCCAGTTTGTTGTCCATCGATGAAAAGAATAGCCATGATCACGAGGGCTACTTTTAATCAGTTCTTTCAAACGTTCTAAATACTCGTCATTTACTGCTTTCGGGCGACCAATGGGGCAATCTTGCCATTGGTGCGCCATCCCTGTCCGAGCTATGTGCATCCAATGCCTTGCTGTTGCTGGACAACACCCCACAGTTTGACAAATTGATCTTTGAGTTTTTCCCTCATCTGCCAACAACATGATTTCAATCCGTTGTCGGTAAGATTCAGGTAAATCTTTTTCCAAACTTACTGTCAGTAGTCTCCGTTGAAATGATGTTAGATACTTGCTCGTATTTATATTTAAATGGTTTGTTTTAATTTCCGTTGAACAGTCGGACATATACGTATAATTAACTAATTTTGTGGACACACCGATGTTTTATAACCGATGCAAAATTTGGCAATTATCCCTATATATAAGTAAAAATTACTAGAGAAATTGCAAAAGCTATTTTTCCTTACAGATGTAATACTTATCACTCTTATTCTTTTCTTTTATGCAAAGAATAATTTGCTTAAGTGATGTTTTTTACAATATTTTCCAAATATTGCTTTTGTAGATATAGATTAGGCTACAAATCCCATTTATGAATTCCGAAAATGGCCGCTAAATTTTAATAAACTTCTTGTAAAGATAAATAAATTTTTTGATCAGCAGAGAAAAGAGGAGTGATGCCATTTCCGGCAAATCACTTATGATATGTCATTGCGATCGCAACGAAGTGGAACGTCGGCAATGACAAATGTTTAACTAAGTCAGGATACGCAGGGGCACAATATATTATGCCCCTGCAAAGTACTGTATTACCCAGATGTGAAAATTGCTGTAACCGCTTAAACTTCTAGCAAAGGAAGGGTAACGGTAAAAGTTGTACCGACTCCAACTTGACTATTGACTACAATCTCGCCCTCGTGTGCATCGACACATTTTTTGACGATCGCTAGTCCCAAGCCAGTACCGGGAATCGTTCCAACATTGTCCGCACGTTGGAAAGGCTGAAACAGTCGCTTTTGGTTTTCTTGAGGAATGCCAATTCCCCAATCTTGAATTCGGAAAACTACCGCTTTTTCCTGACCCATTAGTTCAAAGCGCACTATCCCACCTGGTAGTGAATACTTAATTGCATTGCTCAGTAAATTGCCCAAAATGTGGCGCAGCAAGCTTTCATCCCATAATGCCTCGTCTAATTTCCCAAAACTGGCGAACACCAAAGTTAAATGCTTTTCATTTGCTATTAATCGAACTTCCTCGACCATTTGGCGGCAAAAAGCTTCTAAATCTATGCAAATTAGTTCATACCCCAGTCTGCCAGAATCAGCTCTGCCGATGAATGTAACTTCATCCAATAGCTTTGCCATATTTTTGATCGCCGAGCGAATCATTTGCAAATGATTCAGTTTTTTCTCTTTGGTCAATCTTTCATCCTGATTTTGTAGCAATCCAGCAGCCAAGAGAATAGTGTTCAGGGGATTGCGGATGTCATGGGAGAGCATTGAGACAAATTCAGATTTGAACTGGTTAAGTTCATTGGCTTTCACCAGTTCCGCAGTTCGTTCTTCAACCCGGCATTGTAACGTTTCATTGACTGTGCGTAATGATTCTAAAACCTGCTTGCGCTCGATCGCATAACGTAAAGAGCGAACCAACACATCTACATTTACCTGGCGTTTGACTAGATAATCTTGCGCCCCCTGTCGCACTGCTTCAATTGCCAGTTCTTCGTCATTTGTATTGGTTAAAACAACGATCGGTATGCTTGGCGCTTGACCAATTAAAGGAGGTAGAGATGACAATCCTTGACTGTCAGGTAGAGTTAAATCTAATAAAATCACATCATAATTACACTTACTTAATTCCTGAAGTGCTTCCCCCAATCGCGTCACATGAACCAGAGTAAACTCTTGGGACTGGGCTTGCGTCAGAAACTCTTGTAACAACCTTGCAGAAGCTAGGTTATCCTCAATTAACAAGATTTTTACTGAGTAGCTCACAACCATAATCTTCGGGTTTCACCCCCTATTGCTCCTCTATCTTGTCATTAGTCATTAGTTATTCTCCCCCTGCCCCCTGCCCCCTGCCCCCTGCCCCTCTGCCCCCTGCCCCCTGCCCCTCTGCCCCCTCCTCACTCCGATGGTAGCGTCACAGTAGAGAGCCAAAAATCTTCAATACTCTTGACGATTTGGAATAATTGGTTGAGGTTGCGAGATTTGGTGATGTAGCAATTCACATGCAAATCGTAGCTGTGAAAAATGTCATCCTCATTTTTTGAGGTTGTTAACACAACTACTGGAATGCGTTTTAGTACTGGATCAGCTTTAATTTCCGCCAGCACTTCTCGACCATCTTTCTTGGGCAAATTCAAATCCAATAAAATGAGGTCAGGGCGTGATGCGTCAGCATATTCACCTTCTTGGCGTAAATAAGCCATAGCATCTATACCATCCCTGACCGTTACCACTTGGTAGGGCACTGAACTATTTTTCAACGCTTCTTGGATTAAGCGAATGTCAGCTTTATTGTCCTCGACCAAAAAGATGGTTTTGTGTTTTTCTCCCGTTTCTACGCTCAAGTTCGCGTCCTCCAACTGGAATCGTAAAGTAGAAGGTTGCGCCTTCACCTAGTTCTGACTCTACCCAGATCCGCCCCCGGTGACATTCGACAATCTTCTTACAGATGGCTAAACCCATACCTGTACCAGTATATTCATCGCGCGTATGTAAGCGCTGAAAAATTACGAAAATGCGATCGCTAAATCTTGGGTCAATGCCAATTCCATTATCCCGAACTGAGAACAACCATGCATCTTCTGTCCTTTCTGCTCCCACATGAATTTGTGGCGGCTCATCGCTATGGAACTTAATCGCGTTACCGATCAGGTTTTGGAATAGCTGCATCAGTTGGGTGCTGTCAGCCATCACTGTTGGTAAGGGATCGTGGGTGATAATAGCGCCAGTTTCATTAATGCGTTGACGCAAATTGCCCAACCCTCGATTTAAGGCTTTCTCTACCTCGTTCATTTGAAATGCGATCGCCTGCATATCCACTTTCGAGTATGCTAGTACGTCATCAATCAACGTCTGCATCAGGCTAACTCCCTGCACAGCGTAACTAATAAACTCCTGAGCATCTTCGTCAAGTTCTTCGCTATACCGCATCTCTAACAGTTGGACATAATTCACAACTTGATTGAGCGGTTCTTGCAAGTCATGGGAGGCGACGTAGGCAAACTTTTTCAATTCGGCGTTAGAACGTTCTAAATCTTGCGCTAACTGGGCTAGTTCATCGGCTTGACGCAGCACAATATTAACAATTGCTTTCCGCAGTTCCAATGCTGCTTTAACTTCTACATCTTTCCAAGGTAAAGATGTTAAGCGAACCGTTTCTTTCCACAGTTCAAATGATTTGCGTGGACACAGACGAACATTTCCTTCTGACTGGCTAACTTCAAACGCCTTAGTAGGATCGCCACCCCAATTTACAGTTTGAATTACTTCCGGTCGGAACCACAAAACATAAGTCCGTTTGGCGATAGGAATCGCTAATAAACCACTGGCGACATTTTTAAAGCTTTCAGCATCTGGATAAATCTGCGGCAAAGAATCTGTGTAGAAGACTTCTTCTTCAACATTATTCTTCAGCCATTGGACTAAAAAATTCAGGTCTTCTTCTCTAGGTGTTTCACCAACTACCGTGCAATTTCCCGCAAAACAGACAGCTGCACCTTGAGCGCTAGCCAAATCTAAAAGATGCTGCGGATTTTTAACTAAACCATCAATAAAGTTTTCTTCTTGAGACATATATTCAATCAAAACTGATTGAAGGTGTGTCAGATTTATTCGGTGATAGTAGTCTTCCGTCTCTTCTCTGGCTGAGATTTCTGCAAATATTACTCGCCCCAAAAATTCGCAAGCTTTACGCAATTCGTAGGAAACCTGTTTCGGGGATTGATGGTGACAAGCAATTAGTCCCCAAAGTTTTTGGTCTTTAATTAAAGAGATAGTCAGCGAAGCCCCAACACCCATATTATGCAAGTACTCTGTATGACAAGAAGCAGCACTTCTGAGAATAGAGTTGGTTAAATTAATCGGGCGATCGCTAATTGGATTATTTACAGGAAAAAGTTTTACTGCCTGAGAATAAGCATCAGGGATGATTCTGATCGAATTGGCAGCAAATAATTTTCTCGCTGATTTGGGAATATCTGACTCTGGGTAATGCAGCCCTAAGTATGGTTCTAGACTATCTAGTTTTTCTTCGGCGACAACGGAACCATGCCCATCATCGTCGAATTTATATAACATTACTCTGTCAAATTCCGTTATTTTCCGAACTTCTTGAACGATAACTTGACAAAAGTCACGGAGATTTGCTGTTTTTTCTAGTTGATTTATGGAGGCTCTAGCTAGATGATAAAAGCTTAAAAACGGGATATTTTCTTGAGTCAGAGCAGGTTCTAACTCCAATATTAAAAATCCTTCTGTATTGCGGTGAAATATTGCATCAAATACTATGTAATCGTCACCTTTTTTTCGCACCCAAACTTTGGTGGGATTGATGAAATCAAGATTTTCCCCGGATAGCCCTGTTTTAATTCTCTCTATTTGAAAGGGATCTAGTAAATCTTCTAATTTCTTATGCAACATATTTTCGGGAGCAATTCCGAAAATCTTTAATGTATTAGTGCTAACTTGTAATATTTTTAGCTCAGGCTCCTCCAATACTAACAGGACACCATGAGGCTGAATTTGGCTAGAAATATGAATCGGTGCTTCTTTCAAGCTAATTAAATTAATACCTGGGAATTGTAAGTTCATTTCCATGAGATCCTCCTTGTTTTCGGGAGCATCAAAACTAGAGTATCTATAATAACGGAAAATGATGGATTTAAAAGTTATCTACTTTTTATCCAGCATTTTTACTTAGTATCTAATTTCCCATGCCCTGGTGTTTGCGTTTTGCAGACTTATCTCATCTGCTTGCGCTTTGAAAAGTCTAACAGTAGCTAAAGTTACATACCGATAAGAAATGTTAAAACCATGTGATTAAAATAATTTGTATATGTGTAGCTATGTTAAGAGCTAAAAGACGCGACTAATTACGCCTGTACAGGAGGAATTATTATTCTTTCAATGCTTAATGCCCTATGATCTTTTAATCAAATCAAATCCAAGAGTTAAACCACATTCGCAGTTTATAATCGTGAGGGGAGAGGGGTAAACCTAAATAAATGGGCATCCAGAAAATAAAAGCAGCCAGGATGATAAAAGTAATGGTGACACCTAGCGCCTGGAGTTGTTGATAATAACTGCGAAGGCACTGATCGACAAACCAAGCGATCGCTAAAAATATAAATACTACTGCACACATATAATGGTATATAAAAACGCACCTTGTAACTTTTACCCAAGGTGCTAAGTTAGCAGCATAGTTTATAACTAAATACAAGGCAATCCAAGTATCAACGCTAAGGGTTGCAGGTACTGAAAGACGCTTTTCCTTCACCCAAGGAATAACGATTTGTGCAACTAACATTCCTACTAAAAATAACATGGCAGCAACACCAAACCACCACAAAAATGGATTGCCCATTGCATGAACATCATAAATAACTTTCCCAGCACCAGCAGGCAAAGGTGGCCCAATTACAGGTAATGGTTCGGTGATACTTTCAGCCGTTTGATAATAATATGCCATTGGTCGAGTCATCAAAGGCCATTTATACCAGGCAGCACAATAAGGATGCACATCCGAACTATTACCACCTAATTGCAAATGAAATTTCAAAATTTGCTCATGTACTGCAATAAATCCATAAGTTTTATCTAGCTGAAGGTGAGGAATCCAGATAATGCTGTAGATAAAAGCTGGAATTACTCCTAAATAAAATAACATCTGGAAAACATTTATTTGAGTCAAGTTTTGTAGTGGTGTCTGAGATGAAGAAGATGCTGGAGATGGGGGAGAAAAAGTACTAGTTCCTGCCGACGCTTGCGGACTCGCTAACGCTGCGCTATCCTGTTCCCTGTCCCCTGCCTCCTTCAATAGGGGATATTTAAAGAAGAGTTTGGGGTTAGGAAAAGAATGCATTCCCTGAATTAACCAAGCTGTTATCCAAATAAGATAAGCACCTGATAGGAACCATAAACCGTTCCACTTAGTACCAACTGACGCACCAAAAGCAATACCAGCAAAAACTAACCAAAATGAACGTTTCCGGTTTTGATTATCTAATGCCAATAATAAAAACCAGTGTCCTAATAAACCAAAGATGACGATATAAATATTACTTAAAGCGTAGCGAGATTCAACTAGAAAGATGCCATCACAAGCTGTGAAAAAACCTGCAAGTAGAGCAAAGGTACGACGATAACTTAACTGATAAGCGATCGCAGCTACAACTAAAGGGATAAATGAGCCAGTAAGGGCATTAAACCACCGATAAGTCCAAGGCGATCGCAATGAACCTGTCAGCCCATTCACGGTATCGTGCCAAAAAGGAATGTGACTACCAATCCAAATTCCGATGCCGATCATATATTGACTTAGCGGCGGATGAGCATTAAAAAATGGCGTATGCGTGAGATAGTTATTACCAAATTTGGCAAAGTAAACTTCATCAAATACCAGAGTGTTGAATCGCTCCAGTCCCCAAAACCTTAAGGCAAGTGAGAAAAGAAATATACTCACTATCCCAATTCGGAACCACTTTTTAGTCATTTGTTATTTGTCATTTGTCATTGGGCATTGAGCATAGGGGATTGGGCATGGGGAATAGAGAATGAGTTTTTAATACTCGCCGACGAGTCTTTGATACTCGTGAATGAGTCTTTGATACTCGCCGACGAGTCTTTGATACTCGCCGACGAGTCTTTGA